>DATACV010000154.1:0-4452 GCA_036258875.1 Rubrobacteraceae bacterium | reverse complement strand
CTTCCCGCCCATCCCCGAGATGCCGCCTTACCTCCGCGGCCGATCCTTTATCGCGGTGCGCGGCGCCTACTCCGGAGAGCGGCTCGAGGAGGGCAAGGAGCTGATGCGCTTCTGGTACGAGGGGTTCGGCGAGCCCGACGTAGACGACATGCGGGTGAGGCCGTACGCGGAGATGGACGCCATCAGCATGGACCCCGTGGACCCCGTAGGAGCGGAGGTCCGCGTCGAGCGACTCGACGAGCTCTCGCCCGAGGCCATAGAGACGCTGGTCGAGGTCGCCGGCGCGGGCTCGGGGTCGCCGCTGATAGTGGTCGAGATACGCCACCTCGAGGGTGCCCTGGGACGCGAGCCCGCCCGGCCCAGCGCCGTCGGCCACCGCGACTCGCGGTTCATCCTGGAAGCCATCGGGGGCACCCCGACGCCCGAGATTGCCGAACTGGTCAGGGCGCACCACGCCAGTCTGACCGAGGCGATACGTCCTTTCGCGACAGGTGCCACCTACGTCAATTTCCTGGACCTCCAGGAGGCGACCCCGGAGCGGGTCAGGGCCGCCTACTCGCCGAAGGACTGGGAGCGCCTCGTCGCGCTCAAGGACCTCCACGACCCGGACAACGTCTTCCGCTACGGCCGCAACATACCGCCTTCTCGGGGCGCGAGGTAGCGGAGAGATTGAGGATAGAGGAGAGGAACGTGGAGTCGAAGGAGAAAAGCAACGCGCGCCTCGGACCCGAGAAAGGCCTGTCGGTGTGGGTCTTCGGCGGCCAGTTGCTGACGTACAAGGTGAGATCTGAGCAGACCGGTGGGGCTTACTCGCTCTTCGAAGGGCTGGTGCCGGCGCACGACGGGACCCCACCGCACATCCACCACCGCGAAGACGAGTGCTTCTACGTGCTGGAGGGCGAGTTCGAGTTCTCCGTGGGCGACGACACCTTGCTGGCGGAGGCGGGGACCCTGGTCTACATCCCCAGAGGCACCCTGCACGCGTTCAGGAACGTGGGGGAGGAGCCGGGCCGGCTGCTGATCAGCCAGACGCCGGGGGGCCTGCACGAGCGCTTCTTCGAGGAGGCCGGCGAGGCGGCTGCCGATACGCGCATACCGCCGGTCCCGAAAGGGCCCCCGGACTTCGAGAGGATCGCGGCGATAGCCGCCAAGTACGGCACCGAGATACCGCCCGTGTCGCCGGCGGCGTAGGCGAACCCGGCGAGCGGTAGGATGAACGAGAGGGGAGGCAGATGTTAAGCGCAGTGGACACCACCGGAACCCCGGCCAGTAAGGAGCGGCGGTACTACCACCCCGAGCAGAAGGACTACGCTACCTTCCTCAAGACCAGCGAGGAGACCGGAGGGGAGTACACCCTCATCGAGATCGAGGTCGCCCCGGGCGGCGGAAACGATCCTCACTACCACAGGACCTACGAGGAGCACTTCGAGGTGCTCGAGGGCGAACTGGAGGTGCTGGTGGGAGGCGAGACGCGCGTCCTCCGCCCCGGTCAGAAAGCGCTGGCAAAGAAGAACACGCTGCACCGCTTCCGTAACACAACGGAGGAGCGGACCAGGTTCCTCGTCGAGCTCAGGCCCGGCCACGCCGGGTTCGAGAAGGCGATCAAGGTCGCCTACGGCCTCGCGAGCGACGGCAAGAACCCCCTCCGCCACCCCTACTACCTGGCTGTCTTGCTCGGGTGGTCGGACATAGGGCTGCCGGGCTTCTTCACGGTGGTCAAGCCGTTGCTACGGTTGCTGGAGAGGCGGGCGCTGCGGAAGGGCATCGACAAGAAGCTGGAGGCGAAGTACCTCCGGTAGTTAGGGTATGGCCCACCGGGAACGCATGTCCGAGGAACACGAGAGAAAGGAAGCCATGACCGAGAACTTGAAGTCCGCTCCGGGCGGCGAGTGGATCGACGCCCTGGAGATCGGGGCGCTCGGCCCGGCCGAAGCTGGGGTTGCTGTGGACCTACTCTCGCGCGGCATGCGCGACAACCCCCTCCACGTCGCCGTCTTCGGCGAAGACCCGGAGCGCCGCCAGAGGAGGCTCCGCAGAATCTTCGCGGGAGCGTTCGACTCGATGGGCTGGCAAACCGACATGCTCGCCGCGCGCGACGCCGACGGAACCATCCTGGGCCTGTGCGGCGCGATGCCGCCAGGCGGGTGCCAGCTCGAGCTAGGTCAGCGACTGCGCCTGATGCCCCGAATGTTCGCCAACGGCCCCGACGTCGCGCTAAGGACGTTGCGCTGGCTAGGCGCCTGGGGGAAGCGGGACCCCGAGGGGCGCCACTGGCACCTCGGCCCGGTCGCCGTCGACGCCCACCTCCAGGGAAGGGGCGTCGGATCCAGGCTCATGGAGGTCTTCTGCGCGCGGGTGGACGCTGCCGGCGATGACGCTTACCTGGAGACCGACAAGCCGGCCAACGTCAGATTCTACGAGCGCTTCGGCTTCGAGGTAGTCGGCGAGCAAGAGGTGCTCGGGGTGCCGAACTGGTTCATGAGCCGTACGGCCAGGGTAAAGGGGGCATCCGGCTAAAAAATACGCAATCTGGACGGCGAGGAGCGGGTGCTGGGAGAGGGAGAGGTCCTGACCATGCCGCCCAGTACCCCGCATGAGATGTGGACCGAGGAAGCCGGGACCCGCATGAACTGGCAGACGCGACCGGCGATGAAGACGGAGGCTTTCTTCGAGACCGTCTGGGGGCTGGCCCGCGCTGGCAAGACGGATGAGAAGGGCATCCCGAACCTGCTCCGGGTGGCCGTCCTGTTCCGCGAGTTCAGAGACGAGTTCCGTCTCGCCCGTCCGCCGTGGCCGGTGCAGCGCTCTCTGTTCGCGCTCCTTGCCCCCCTCGGCGGGATGCTGGGCTACAGTGTCCGCTACCCGGAGCGCGGCGGGTGAGGCCCCGCGGGGACACGAGCCTGGAGTGGCTCGTCTCGGCGGTGCTCGCGGCGGCGGGCATCATCGTGTTCGGGCACTTCGAGGAGCGGACGCCGAAGTGGAGGAGGCTCCCGAAGTGGACCCTCTACTTCGGCGTGACCGCGCTCCTCTCGCGCGGGCCGGGGCGTCCCTGGACGTTCGTCTGGATCCTCGGCCTCCCAGGCGTCGGGCTCGCTTTTCACCTGTGGTGGTGCAGGAAGCACGGTATAGACCCCCTGAGCGCCGAGCCGAAGGAGCGTTACTACGAGCTCAGGGGCTGGGGGAGGCCTTGAGCCCGGACCACGAGACCGGTGTTGCGGAACGTACGAGCCGCCGAGAGACCCTCCGCAAACCCCTCTAGACGTCGACGACGGTCAGCGTGAGGTGGCTCGGGCGCTCCGGGTCGTGGAAGATCCTCTGCCGGGCCACCTCGGTGCGCACCGAGTCGGGGCCCTCGCCGGTGTTCGGGTTGCGGTCCCAGCGGGGGAAGGAGCTCGAGGTGACTTGCACCCTGATGCGGTGATCGGCCCCGAAGGTGATGCCGGTCGCCCACAGGTCTACCCTGTACTCGTAGACGCGTCCCGGCTCGACGGGCTTGGGACCCGCGGGCCTTATGACGCTGGGCGCCGGAAAAGCCTCCCTCTGGCTCGCCCGGATCACGCCGTCCGTCACCACGATGGCGCGTCCGTCCGGGTGGACGTCAACGAGCCGGACTACGAAGTCCGTGTCGGGGGCCGAGGTGGCGGCGAAGAGCGTGGCGTGGACTGGACCGAGGGCCGTGTAGTCGTCCCGCAGGACCTCGCTCGTGTAGAGGAGCACGTCCGCGCGGGCCTCGACCTCGCGCTGGTCGCGGGCTCCGGGGCGGTGGATGGGGGCCATGAAGATCGCCCCGCCGACCGTCGGGACGGGGTCTGCGGGGTCGTAGTCGTACTCGTCCGGCTCACTCCGCCCCGGCGCTTCGCGCGAGAGGCGTCCGTCGCCGTGCAGGTGCCAGCGTTCCTCGCGTGCGCCGGGTACGGGCCACCCAGCGTAGCCGCGCCAGCGGTTCTCGCCCATCACGAAGACCTCGACCGGCGGCCTCTCCTCCAGAGGACCCTCCTCGCCCTTGAGCGTCGCGTCGAACCAGCGCAGGTGGGCCTCGGTGAGGTCGCCGCGGTAGTTCAGGAACGCGCCGGAGCTGCCGATGCCGAAATCCAGGTCGCCGACGGTGCTCCCGAACTCCCCGTGCGTCCAGGGCCCCACGAGCAGGCGCGGGGGGCGCGTGTTCGCCGCCTGCGCCCGCTCCTTCATCGCCTCGTACTGCCTCAGGGTCTCCCCGATAAAGCAGTCGTACCAGCCCCCGATGTGGAAGGTGGGGGCCTGGACGCGGTCGTACCTGCCGTCGATGTTGAGGTGGCTCCAGACCTCGTCGTCCGCGTCGCGCGCGAAGAGCGGTGGTTCTTCCGCAGCGGCGGCAACGCCAACACCGCGTCGGGGGACGGCGCGCTCTCGCGCGAGGGGCCAGGAGACGAACCCCGCGACTCCTACGACTACAATCCCAAAGATCCCGTCCCG
>DATACV010000153.1:0-2552 GCA_036258875.1 Rubrobacteraceae bacterium | reverse complement strand
GCGTAGTCCCAGTTCATCGCCTGCCAGCGGGTGAACTGGTCGAGGACCCAGATGCCCGAGAGCCGGCTGCCGTTGCCGCTCTTCCCGTTGCCCCCGAACGGCAGGTGCGCCTCGGCCCCGCTGGTGGAGTTGTTCACCGAGAGCATCCCGGCCCGGTTGCGCTCGCGGAAGCGCAGGGCGTTCTCGGCGTCGCGGGTGTAGATGGCGGCCGAGAGCCCGTAGCCATGGTTGTTCGAGAGGTCTACCGCCTCGTCGAACGTCGAGAAGGAGGCGACGCCGACGATGGGGCCGAAGGTCTCAGCGCGGTAGATCTCGTCTTCCATCGTCACGCCGTCCACGATGGTCGGGTGGCAGTAGATGCCCGCCTCGGGGTCGCCGACGAAGCCTTCCCTAGGGTTCTCGTTCGTGATCCTGCCCAGCCCCGTCGAGCCGTGGACGCTGTGGTGGGGCTGTATGAGCTCGAGCCAGCCCAGGAAACGCTCGTGGAAGCGCTCGCTGAGCATCGGGCCGTAGAGGACGTCCTCCGTCGGGTCGCCTATCTTCGCCTGTTCGACGGCGCCCGCGAAGCGGGTGAGGAACTCGTCGTGTATGGACTCGTGCACGATCACCGTCCCGAGCGAGGTGCACCGCTGGCCCGCGGTCCCGAAGCCTGAGAAGAGGGCGCCCTCGACGGCGAGGTCCAGGTTGGCGTCGGGCATGACGACCAGCGGGTTCTTGCCGCCGAGCTCGAGGCAGGGCGATTGCATGTGCCGCCCGCAGAGCTCGCCTATCCTCTGTCCCACCTCGGAGGAGCCGGTGAACCCCACCTTGTCCACGAGCCCCTCGTCCAGGGCCATCTCGAGACCCTCGAAGGCGGCCTGTCCCTCGGCCTGGACGACGTTCAGGACGCCGTCGGGGAGGCCGGCGTGGATAAAGAGCTGGGCGAGGGCGTCGGCGATGGCCGGGGAGTACTCGGCGGGCTTCCAGACCACGGCGTTGCCGCAGGTGAGGGCCGGGACCATGTACCAGGAGGGGACGGCGACGGGGAAGTTGCCAGCCGTGATGATCGCCGCTACCCCGACAGGCATGCGGAAGGTGAAGAGCTGCTTGTCGGGCATCTCCGAGGGCACCGTCTGGCCGTAGAGCCTACGTCCCTCTCCGGTAAAGAAGTCGCAGGTGTCAATGATCTCCTGCACTTCGCCGAGAGATTCCGTGTAAGGCTTCCCGATCTCGCGCGTGACGAGCCTGGCGAGCGCCTCCTTGTTGTTCTCGACGATGCGGCCTATCTTCTGGACCACCCTCGAGCGGATCGGGGCCGGGACGCTCGCCCACTGCCTCTGTGCCTCGCGCGCCGTCTGGCAGGCCGCAACGAAGGTGCCGGCGTCGCCGAGGAGGACCTCGGCTACCGTCTCGTCGGTACGCGCCGGGTTGACCGAGCCGAAGCGCCCCCCCGGCGCGTCTTCGAGCGCCCTGCCCCCGACGATGGAGGCGACGGTTCGGGCGGAGGGCGCGGTTACGTCTCGTGCGTCGGTGGTGCGCATAAGCATGCCTCCCGGAGCGGTGGTCTTCGTCGGTTTCCCAACCCTTGGGACACATCCTACACCAAAGCTCCGGGCATGGGCCCTCTCTAGTAAAATCCGTGTAAAGCGGCGACAGAGCCAGGTGGGGGTCGTAAGAGAATGGGGATGTTGGACAAGGCCATAGCCAACTCCGTGCCGGTCATCCCGCGGCCGGTGGTGCGCAGGATCTCGCGCCGCTACATCGCGGGCGACACGCTGGAGGAGGCGGTGGCAGTGGTCCGGGACCTGAACAGAAAGGGCTGCGTCGCCACCATAGACCTCCTCGGCGAGAGCACCGAGAGCAAGGCCGACGCCGCCCGGACGCTGCGCGACTACAAGAGGGTGGTAGAGGCGCTCGAAGTGCACGACCTCCGGTCGGGGATCTCGGTCAAGCTCACGGGCCTCGGGCTTGACTTGAGCGAGGAGCTGTGCCGGGCGAACCTGGAGGAGATCGTCGAGTACGCGGGGGCCAGGGGCCGCTTCGTGCGCGTGGACATGGAGGATTCGCCCTACACCGGCGTCACCCTCGATATGGTCACCGAGTTGCACGAGAGGCACGGGAACGTCGGCGCCGTGATCCAGGCCTACATGCGGCGCAGCCTCGAGGACGTCACTCGCCTGGCCGAGGCCGGCGTCTCCGTGCGGCTGTGCAAGGGCATCTACGACGAGCCGCGCCGCATCGCCTACAAGGACTTCGACACAGTGCGCGAGAACTACAGGCTGCTGCTGGAGGAGCTCCTCAGGCGGGGCGTCTACGTCGGCATCGCGACCCACGACGAGTTCCTGGTCTGGCACCCCCTGCGGCTCATCCACCAGCTCGAGGTGCCAAGAGACCGCTACGAGTTCCAGATGCTCCTCGGGGTGGACGAGGAATTACGCGGCATCCTCGTGAACGCCGGGCACAAGCTCAGGGTCTACGTGCCGTTCGGGGAGGACTGGTACGAGTACTCGAGCCGGCGCCTCAAGGAGAACCCGAAGATAGCCGGCTACGTCGCGAGGGACGTGTTCGGCAGC
>DATACV010000152.1:0-9018 GCA_036258875.1 Rubrobacteraceae bacterium | reverse complement strand
GGGCTGGCAGCGAAGGAGGTGGTGGAGCGGCTTCTGGAGCGCAGGTTCGTCCTGCGCTACATCCCCGGCTCCCGCCCGTACGTCAGGGCGAGCACGCACCTCTTCAACACCGGAGAAGAGCTGGAGGCGCTGGTAAAGACCGTCGGCGGACTCTAGAGCGATGTGCGCGATGCAGGGGTTCTCGGGGAGGAGGTCTTGAGGTTCTCAGGTTCTTAGGCTTTTAGGGTTGACGGGGTCCCTACCCCTTACCCTCAAAACCTCAAAGCCTTAGAACCTCGCGTCGGGGACGGCGCGCCCTTTTCGAAGGGCTCCGGTCACTAGTGACCGGAGCCCCAGGAGAACTTCTACGGACGTGTCTATGTCCGGGACGAGGTGGTCGGGTCCGGCGTCGCGCAGAGCATCCTCGGTGAAGGCGCCCCAGCTCACGGCGACGCTCGTCACGCCAGCGGCCCTGGCGGCGGCGACGTCGAAGGGGGAGTCGCCGACGTAGGCGGCTTCCTCCCTGGGGATGTTGCCGAGTAGCTCCAGGCCCTTAAGGAGCGGCTCGGGGCGGGGCTTGTGCTCTTCTGTGTCCTCCATCGTCACCCACTGGTCCACCACCCTCCCGAGGCCGGGGAAGGACTCGAGGGCCATCTCCACGGAGAAGCGACGCTTGGAGGTTACGACCGCCACCCCCACGCTGGCCGCGCGGAGGCGGCCCAGGGCTTCTTCGACGCCGGGGAACTCCTTGATCAGGGCGTCGTGGTTCTCCTCGTTGTGGAGTCTGTAGGAGTCCAGGAGCGCCTCGGCGTGTTCCGCGCTCAGGAGCTCCATCTGGCGCGGAAGGGGCTGGCCGACGTTAGCCATGAGGATCTCACGTGAGACCTCGCGGCCCAGGATCTCGCCGGCGGCGTGGCGCATGGACTGGTAGATCAGGTCGGTAGTGTCCACGAGCGTGCCGTCGAAGTCGAAGAGGGCGGCCCCGAGCACGGCTTACTCGAGGCTGTTCTCGAGGAGGTTCTCGACGTCCCAGGAGCCCAGCTCCTCGATGGCGGCCACGTCCGTGAGCTCGAGGTGGACGGGGGTGACGCTGATCTCGCGGTTCCCTATCGCCGCGAAGTCCGTCCCGTCTTCGTCGTGGTGGCCTGGCGGGTTGTTGTAGATGTCGTAGCCGACCCGGCCCTGCTCATCCCTGACCTCGATGAGCTCGTCCTTGTAAAAGCGGCGGCCGAGCCTCGTTACCCGCGCGCCGTTGAGCCTGCTCTTCGGCACGTTGGGCGCGTTGACGTTGAGGATGCGGCCCTGCGGGAGCCCCTTGAAGGCGATCTTGGCGAGCCGGGCCGTGAACTCCGCCGCCGGCCCGAAGTGCAGCTCGCTCTCCAGGGGCACGTCCTCCTCGACCGTCTCGTGCCAGGGCCGGTCTATGCTCAGGGAGACGGCGATGCCCGGCACCCCGATGACTATCCCCTCCATCGCCCCCGCGACCGTCCCCGAATAGGTTATGTCGTCGCCGAGGTTCTCGCCGTGGTTGATGCCGGAGACCACTATGTCCGGCTCGAAGTCCATGAGCCCCAGAGCCACGAGGCGCACGCAGTCCACAGGCGTCCCCGTGCAGGCGTAGCCCACGGCGCCGTCGGCCATCTCGCGCTGCTCGACGTGGAGCGTGGAGCCGAAGGTTATGCTCCGCCCCACCCCGCTCCTGTTGCGGTCCGGGGCCACCGTGATGACGTCCCCGATCTTCTCCAGGGCCTGCCGGGCCGCGAGCAGCCCCGGCGCGTCTATCCCATCGTCGTTGGTCAGTACTATGCGCATCTCTCCGCAAATCTTCCCGGCCAAGTAGCCGCTAGCTCTCTCTCTGCAAAGGGTAGTGATTCTACCACCCCGACGCGGGCG
The DNA here is from genome assembly GCA_036258875.1 of Rubrobacteraceae bacterium. Classification (GTDB taxonomy): domain Bacteria; phylum Actinomycetota; class Rubrobacteria; order Rubrobacterales; family Rubrobacteraceae; genus JALYGY01. Next base: position 7,146 of record DATACV010000152.1, on the reverse strand, counting down.
TTCTGCCGCAGGCCCATCTCCGGGCCAGGCTCCCCCCAGGGTCGAGCCGGGTCGGGAAGGCCGGGGCAAATTACCCAGAGAACGCCGAACGAGAAAGTGTGGACAAAGCCGGAGCTTTGCGTTAGATTACCGCGGCTGTGTCCCTGGAGATCATGTGAGGTGTCCTTTATGTTCGTGGACGCTGCGGAATGGTTCAGGCATCGCTCTTTTGACTACCGGCAGTTCTCAGACCTCGAGGCGTTGGGGCGTCGCAAGGGCGAGCTCGGGCTCACGGTGAGCGCCGTCCTGCCGTGCCGCAACGTCGCGGACACGGTCGGCGAGATAGTGGGCGAGATCCACGCCGTCAACGAGCGAGCCGGGGGCGAGCCGCTGGTGGACCAGATCCTGGCCGTAGACGCGGACTCCGCGGACGGGACGGCCGAGGTCGCCGCGTCCAGGGGCGCCGAGGTGTACTCGGAGAACGAGCTGCTCTCCCACTACGGCGGGGCGCACGGGAAGGGCGACGCGATGTGGCGCGCTCTCTCGGTCGCGCGCGGCGACCTGATCATGTACGTGGACGCCGACACCAGGGACTTCAGGCCCCAGCTGGTCTACGGCATCCTGGGACCCGTCCTGCACGTGCCCGAGGTGCGCTACGTCAAGGCCGCCTACAGGAGGCCGTTCAAGAGCTACGAGACCGTCGAGCAGGACGGCGGGGGCAGGGTAACGGAGCTCTCGGCCAAGCCGCTCTTCAACCTCTTCTACCCCGAGCTGACCGGCTTCGTGCAGCCGCTCGCCGGGGAGTTCGTCGCCGATCGGGAGCTGTTCTGCTCCATCCCCTTCCTCACCGGCTACGCGGTGGAGACGGGGATCATGATAGACATCTACAAGCGCGTGGGGCTGGGCGCTATGGCGCAGGTCGACCTGGGCACCCGCCAGAACCGCCACCAGCCCTTGCGGGACCTGAGCCGAATGTCGTACGCCGTGCTGCGGGCGGTGGCCCGGCGATTGAGGGAGGAGGGGCGCCTCGACCAGGCCAGGGACCCGAGCCTGCCCGAGCAGCTCTTCCAGTTCTCCGACTACCTGCACGCCGTCGCGACCCCCGACGGCCTCAAGCTGCAGGAGTACGTCGAGGAGCTCGTCGAGCGTCCCCCCATAAACGAGGCCCTGAGGGTCGGGTAGCCATGATGCACGACCTCGGGGGATCTCCCGCCGGTCCCATCGACAAGAAGGGACACGAGGTCGAAGACTGGGAGCGCCTGGCCGACGCCATCACAGTCGCCCTGGACACGAAGGGCTTGAAGACCACCGACGAGCACCGCCGCGCCATCGAGAGCCTGGAGAACTACCGGGACCTCGGCTACTACGAGCGCTGGGTCGCCGGGACTGAGCAGTTGCTCGTCGAGAAGGGCATCCTCACGCGCGAGGAGATAGACGAGAGGGCGGCTGAGATCTCCCGCCGCTGGGCGGAAGAATGACGGCTTTCCGGCCCGGCGACCGGGTCAGGGTCCGCGCCGCCGAGAAGCCAGGCCACGTGCGTACCCCGGGCTACCTGAAGGGCAAGACGGGCGAGGTCGAGTCGGTGCTCGGCGAGTTCCGCAGCCCCGAAGACCTGGCCTACGGCCTCTCCGGCGAGCCCGAGAGACCCCTCTACAAGGTAGGCTTCCGGCAAACGGACCTCTGGGGCGGCTACGAAGGCTCCGCCTCCGACCGGCTTTACGCTGATGTCTACGAGCAGTGGCTGGAGCGAGACGAAGGAGGAGCCAGGTGAGCCACGGCCACCCGCACTACGAAGCGGGACGACAGACCATCAGCCCCTACGCGCACCGCATCAGGGCTATAGAGGCGCTACTCGTGGAGAGAGGCGTCCTTACCGAGCCGGAGATTCAGGACCGCATCGCGTACATGGAGTCCCGCTCGCCCGAGAACGGCGCGAGGCTCGTGGCCCGGGCCTGGGTGGATCCCGAGTTCAAAGAACTCCTTCTCTCGGACACGAAGGCCGCAGCACGGGAGCTCGGGATAGACGCCTCGGGTCCCGTCGAGTTCGTCGTGGTCGAGAACACGCCAGAGGTGCACAACCTGATCGTGTGCACCCTCTGCTCGTGCTACCCGCGCGCCATCCTCGGCCGTCCGCCCGACTGGTACAAGAGCTTCGAGTACCGCTCGCGGGCCGTCAGGGAGCCGCGCGCCGTGATGCGCGAGTTCGGCTTCGAGCCCCCGGAGGGCGTCGAGGTGGCCGTCCACGACAGCACAGCCGACGTCCGCTACATGGTCCTCCCGATGCGCCCACCAGGTACGGAAGACATGGGCGAGGAAGAGCTCGCGCGGCTCGTGACGCGGGACTCCCTCATCGGGGTCTCCGTCCCGCGCTACGCAGAAGACTAGACGCCAGCGCTCAAGCTTTTTCCCGACAGGCTGAAGTGCCGAAAGTCCCCGAAGGGGACGTGCCAACTTATATATCCGATCTTAGTGCTAGGCCGCCAACTCACCCTCGTAGCGGTCCAGCGCGCCGCAAGGTTTGCTCGTTTCCGCGATTTTTCTAGGCTTCCATCGAACCTTTCTGCCTACCCGAGGATAATTACGGGTAGGGGACCCGAGAAACGCGCCCCGATGGCCGGCGGAGGAGTCTGGAGAGAAACTCTTGGGTGGGAGGGAAGAGCGCGAAGCGGTCGCCCGCCTGAAGCGGGGTGAGATCGGGGGCCTGGAGACTCTGGTGCGCCGGCACCATCTGAGAGCAGTGCGCGCTGCCTACCTCGTGGTCGGCGACCGGGGGTTAGCCGAGGAGATAGCCCAATCCGCGTTCGTCAAGGCCTACGAGCGGATAGGGAGCTTCGATCCCAGCCGACCCTTCGGCCCGTGGTTCTCGAGGATCGTGATAAACGACTCCATTACGGTCGCCTCTGGTAGAAAGAAGACGGTCTACCTGGACGAGCTCAGGGGACCCACTGGTCTCCTCGACCCGGAGCCCGGCCCCCAGGAGCGGGCCGAACGCTCGGACGAGGAACGCAGGGTCCGGCGGGCACTGGAAGAGCTGCCACCCGCCCAGCGGGGGGCTGTCGTCCAACGCTACTTCCTGGGCATGAGCGAGGCGGAGATGGCGCAACACGGAGGCGCCCCGCCAGGGACGATCAAATCCAGGCTCCACGCAGCGCGCCGGAGCTTGGCCAAGATGCTGGGCCCGCGACTCCTCGCCACGCCGGCGGTCGGGCGGGCCGACCAAGATCCCAGGGAGGCGAAAGATGCCCGCTGATCGGGAGAAGAAGGTCCTCACGGAGAAGGAGCTACGCGATTACGCCGAGCGCGCGGTCCCGGCCGCCGAAGACCCGTGGCCGGCCATCCGGCAGAGGCTTCAGACGGAACTACGTCCTGAACCAGAGAGGGCAAGCGCCTCTGGACCAGAACGCAGCTGGCCTCCCCAGCTCGTGCCCAGTACGCCCCTCGGCTACGCCCTGGCGGTACTATCGGTGCTTATCCTCGCCGTGGGAGCCTACGCCGCCTCCGGACCCGTGCGCGAGCTCTCCCGGCAAGGGCTACTTGGCGGCCCGGAGCCGGGTCACGGGGAGGGGTCTGGCGTGGAGGAGCAGCCCAATCCCGGCGAGCAAGGACACGAACGGCAGGGTGTTCCCGACCAATGGGCGGAGGATCTGCTGCGATGGAACACTCCAGAGGTCAGGGAAGCGAACCTGGACGTGCGGTTGAACGAAACGCGGACCGTGGGCCGCATCACCGTCGCCCTCGAACGAGCCTACGCCGACGAGGGCAACGTGGTGATCGTGTACTCCACGAGCGGGTGGGACAACCAGGAAGGCCACAGCGGTCTCGCTATGCCAACCCTTTCGGACGAGAGCGGTGCCACCTTCGAGTCCGTTGGCAACTCTGGGATGGTCACGGATCCCATGCGAGAGTCGATCGTGGGGAAGGACGCCACCATAGAGGTCCTGGAGCCATCGGAGAAACTCGAAGCCTCCGGGAGACACGAATTTCGTTTGAGGACGCAACTGGACCCGAGCCACGGAACGAGCGACGGCCAGGGTAACGGTGCAACAGAGGCGGCCAAAACGCTAACCTTCGATTTCGCTATCCCCGTCCATGAGCTCGACGTTATAGACGTCGGGCAGACCGTCGAGGCGAACGAAATTAGCATGACCCTGGACCGGGTGGAGAACTCCCCGGCCAGGTCCCAGGCGATACTCTGCTTCGACCCGCCGCAGGACGAGAAATACAACTGGCTCCCTCTGACCAAGAGGCCCATCATTAACGACTTCTTTCTGAACGAGTTACTACACCGCACAGAACCTGAGGAACCGACAGGGTGCGTCGGGTACGACCTGTACAGTTCCTTGTACGACAACCCGGGGGCCCATTCGATTACCGTGACGAAGATCGAGGGCCGAACCCGGGCCTACACTAAGCCCGAAGAGACCATCAGCGGCCCTTGGACCTTCGAGTTCGAGACGCCCGAGCCCTAACGAATCGATGCCGCAAGTGCCCGAAGCCCAGCGCGAGGGGTTCGCGCCGGGCTCCCAGGTGATGTAGCTTCACCTCAAGCCTAGCTGGCGGCTTTCTCCTCCTCCCGCTCGTTGGCGGCGAGGACGCGGTCTACCAGGTTCGGCGGGACCTCTTCGTAGTGGCCCGGCTCGACGTGGAAGTTGGCGCGTCCGCCGGTGATGGAGCGGAGGTCCCTAGCGTAGGTGAGCATCTCGATCTGGGGCACCTCGGCCTGCACGACCTGGCGCTCGCCGCGCTGCTCTATGCCCATCGGGCGACCGCGACGGCCCGAGAGGTCGCCCATGATGTCGCCGACGAGCTCGGAGGGCGCTAGCACCTCGACCTTGACGTAGGGCTCCAGGAGAACTGGCCTCGCCTGCTCGACGGCGTTCTTGAACGCCATGGACCCGGCGACTTTGAAGGCCATCTCCGACGAGTCCACCGAGTGGAAGGCGCCGTCGTAGAGGCGAACCTTCACGTCGACGACAGGGTAGCCGGCGATGGAGCCCTGCCGCATCGCCTCCACTATCCCCTTCTCGACGGCCGGGATGAACTGGCGCGGGATCGCGCCCCCCACTATGGCGTCCTCGAACTCGAAGCCCTCGCCGCGCGGGAGCGGGGAGACCTCGATCCTCGCGTCCCCGAACTGCCCGCGCCCGCCTGTCTGCTTCTTGTAGCGGCCCTGGGCCTGGGCGCTGGCCGTGATCGTCTCCTTGAACGGGACCTTGGGCGCCCTCGCTTCGACCTCGACGCCGTAGCGGTGCTGTATGCGCTCGAGGGCGAGCTCGACGTGCATCTGCGCGAGCCCGGCCAGGATCTCCTCACCCGTCGCCTCCGAGCGCTCCAGCTTGAGCGAGGGGTCTTCGTCGGTGATGCGCTTTATCGCGTCGAAGACCTTCTCCTCCTCGCCGCGGGCCTTGGCCCCGACCGCGAACGCCGAGGTCGGCTCCGGCAGCTCCACCGGCTCGAAGGCCATAGGCCTGTCCGGCTTGCACAAGGTGTCGAAGGTGCTGGTGTCCTTGAGCTTGGCGACCGCGATGACGTCGCCGGCGACCGCCTCGTCCACGGGTACGCGCTCCTTGCCCACCAGGTGGGAGATGCCCCCGAGCCTCTCCGAGGAGCCAGTGCGCGGGTTGGTGAGCGCCTCGTCCGAGCGGCACCTGCCGCTGACGACCCTCAAGACGCTCAGGCGCCCCGCGTACGGGTCCTGGTAGGTCTTGAACACGTAGGCCGCGAACTGGCCTTCCGGGTCGCAGGGGACCTCCTCGCCCTCCTCTGAGACCCAGCGCGAGCGGTCCACGGGGCTCGGGGCGCTGCCCGCCACCACGTCGAGGAGCCGGTCCACCCCGATCCCACGCTCCGCGCTCGCCGCCAGCACCGGGATGATGACGCCGTCGGCGATGCCCTTTCTTATCCCCTCGAACATCTCCTCGGTCGAGAGCTCCTCGCCTTCGAGGTACTTCTCGAGCAGCGTGTCGTCGCTCTCGGCTATCGCCTCGAAGAGCTGAATCTTGGCCTCGTCTACCTCGTCCTCCATGCCGGAGGGGATCTCCTGCTTCTGCTCCCCGTCCACGAAGGCGGTTCCGGTCAGGAGCCCGTAGACGCCGCGCAGGTCGTTCTCGCGCCCTATGGGCAGGTTCAACGGCACTACGGCCTGCCCGAACCTCTCCCTGAGCTGCTCCAGGACGGTCCCGAAGTCCGTGCGCTCGCGGTCGAGGTGGTTGACGACGATGACGTGCGGGATGCCCTCCCGCTCGCCCCGCCGCCAGACGCGCTCGGTGACGACCTGGATCGGGTCCTGCGCGTGCACCACGAGGACCGCGCAGTCCGCCACCCTCTGGGCGACGAAGGCGTCCGCGATAAAGCCCCCGTCCCCAGGGGTGTCGAGCACATTGACCTGGCGCCCCTTCCACTCGAGGGTGGCGACGCTCATCCCGAGCGTCATCCCACGCTCGACCTCCTCGTCGGTGTAGTCCAGCACGTGGTGGCCCGCGGGGCCGCCTCTACCCGACGCCAGACCTATCATCGCCTCCGCGATAGCGGTCTTTCCGCTGCCCCGGTGGCCGATCAAGCATACGTTCCGGATCACCGCCGGCTCAACAGCCACGAGACCCTCCTTTCCTCGACCCAACCTGTCGTCCCGCACCCCGGCGGGGCGTTCAGCTTACCGCAAGGTCGCCCCCCGCGCAGCCGTTTGCGAGGGCGTGCGAGCAGAGGGAACGCCACGGGCCGGCTACCTAGAGAACAGCCTCCAGGAACCGGCGGGTGCGGGGGTCTTTCGCGCCGCCGACCAGCTCGGCGGGAGGGCCCTCCTCGACGATGGCCCCCTCGTGCATGAAGGCCATCCGGTGGGCCACCTCGCGGGCGAAGCCCATCTCGTGCGTGACCACGACCATCGTCGTCCCCGACTCCAGGGCCAGGTCCTTCATCACCGCCAGGACCTCGCCGATCAGCTCCGGGTCGAGCGCCGAGGTCGGCTCGTCGAAGAGCATCACCTTCGGCTGCATGGTCAGGGCGCGCGCGATCGCGACCCGCTGCTTCTGGCCGCCGGAGAGGCGTATGGGGTGCTCGTCCTTCTTCTCCGCGACGCCGACCTTGTGGAGGAAGCTCATCCCGAGCTCTTCGGCTTCTTTTCGGGGCATGCCCTTGACCGTCACCGGGGCCTCGACGACGTTCCCG
>DATACV010000151.1:0-3474 GCA_036258875.1 Rubrobacteraceae bacterium | reverse complement strand
CCGACGGTGAGAGTCCGGATGGGAGAAAGGAAGAGTTGGCACGGGATTCTCTCATGGATCTCGCCCTCGGCCTCGCCGAGCGCGGGCGCTACACGGTTACCCCCAACCCGCTGGTGGGCGCGGTCGTCGCGCGCGACGGCGTGGTGCTAAGCGAGGGGTGGCACGCCAGGGCCGGGGGCGACCACGCCGAGGTGGCCGCGCTGAGGGAGGCCGGCGAGAGGGCTCGCGGGGCGAGCATGTACGTGACCATGGAGCCCTGCAACCACCACGGGCGCACCCCGCCCTGCACCGACGCGGTGCTGCGGGCGGGCATCTCCCGCGTCGTCATGGGACACCTCGACCCCGACCCGAGGATGCGCGGCAAGAGCGCCGAGATCCTGCGCGCGGCGGGCGTCGAGGTCGAGGTGCTCGAGGACCCCGCCTTCAAGCGCCAGAACGAGCAGTTCTTCCACTACATGCGCACCGGACGCCCGTTCGTCCACCTCAAGCTGGCGGCCACCCTCGACGGCAGGATCGCCGCCGGCGGCGGCGACAGCAGGTGGGTCACCGGCGAGCCCGCGAGGCTCCGCGCCCACCAGCTGCGCGCCGAGGCCGGCGCCGTCCTCGTCGGCGCGGGCACCGTCAGGGCCGACGACCCGTTGCTCACCGCGCGCGGCCTCGCCGAAGCGCCGCCCCTCCTCACTCGCGTGGTGCTGGACCCGCGCCTCACGATCCCGACCGGCAGCCGGCTAGTCGAGAGCGCTCAGGAAGGGCCGGTTCTCGTCTTCGCGGAGAGGCGGTCGCTGGATGGCCGCGAGCGCGAGCTCGGAGCTCGGGGCGTCGAGGTGGTAGGGGCGCCTCCGGGAGCGGGGGGCCTGGATCTCCGCTTCGTCCTCGAGGAGCTGGGGCGGCGCGGGGTCAGGGGCGTGCTCGTCGAGGGGGGTGGGGAGACCGCGGCCCGGTTCGTGGACGACCGCCTCGCGGACAAGCTCACCCTGTTCTATGCGCCCAAACTCTTAGGGTCGGAGGGCGTGCCCATGATCGGGGCGCTGCGCGTGACCAAGATGGCCGAGGCCCTGAGTTTCTCGGTCTCGGGCGTGGAGAGGGTCGGCGAAGACGTCGCCGTGACGCTGTACCCGGAGCGCGAGGAGGACCGTGTTCACAGGGCTGGTTGAGGAGGTCGGGCGCGTCTCGAGGCTCGAGGCGGGCGAGATGTCCCGCCTGAGCGTCTCCGCCAGCCGCGTTCTCGAAGGCACCCGCGTCGGCGACAGCGTCTCGGTTAACGGCGTGTGCCTGACGGTGAACGAGATCGGCCCGGGGACCCTGGTCTTCTACGCGATGCCGGAGACCTTGCGGCGCAGCGCCCTCGGAGACCTCGCCGAGGGGAGCGCGGTGAACCTGGAGCGGGCCATGAGCTCTGCCGGCAGGTTCGGGGGTCACATCGTCCAGGGGCACGTAGACGGCGTGGGCGAGGTATCGGACGTGCGGCCCGAGGGCGAGGCGGAGGTCTGGGCGTTCCGAGCCCCGGAGCCGGTGCTGCGCTACGTCGTCGAGAAGGGGAGCATCTGCGTCGATGGCATAAGCCTGACGGTGGTCTCCGTGCGCGAGGGATCTTTCACAGTCTCCATCCTGCCCCAGACGCGCGCGAACACGAACCTCGGGGAACTGAGGGTGGGGGACAGGGTGAACCTGGAGGCTGATGTCATAGCGAAATACGTCGAGCGGCTCCTGGGGCCGAGAGAGGCAGGAGACCATAAGAACCTCGAGAGGAGCGTAGAAGATGCCGTTTAGCCAGATGGAAGAGGTCATCGAGGACATCAGGGCCGGGAAGATGGTCATCGTCTGCGACGACGAGGACCGCGAGAACGAGGGCGACCTGACCATGGCCGCCGAGCTCGTGACCCCCGAAGACATCAACTTCATGGCCGTGCACGGCCGCGGTCTCATCTGCCTCCCGATGGCCGAGGAGATGCTTGACAGGCTGGAGATACCCCAGATGACCACCCACAACTCGTCCCGCATGGGGACCGCCTTCACGGTCTCCATAGAGGCGAAAGATGGGGTCTCCACAGGCATCTCCGCCGCCGACCGCGCCCACACCTGCAGGGTGGCCGTGGACGACGCCACAGGCCCCGAGGACCTCGTGATGCCGGGGCACGTCTTCCCCTTGAGGGCCAGGCCGGGCGGCGTCCTGCAGCGCGCCGGGCAGACCGAGGCTGCGGTGGACCTCTCGCGGCTCGCCGGCCTCAAGCCCGCGGGCGTGATCTGCGAGATCATGAAGGAGGACGGCACGATGGCCCGCGTGCCCGACCTCGAGCAGTTCTCGCAGGAGCACGGCGTAAAGATGGTCACGGTAGCCCAGATCATCGAGTACCGGCGCACCTACGAGACCCATGTGAAGTGCGCCGTCGAGACCCGTCTGCCGACGCCCTACGGGGAGTTCAGGCTCAAGGCCTACGAGAACGAGATAGACGACCTGACGCACCTGGCGATCCTGATGGGCGAGCCGGAGGGCAAGGACGACGTGCTCGTGCGGGTCCACTCCGCGTGCCTCACCGGCGACGCGCTCCACTCGCTACGCTGCGACTGCGGAGCCCAGCTCGAGGCGGCGATGAGGTCAGTTGCTGAAGAGGGCGAAGGGGTCATCGTCTACATGCAGCAGGAGGGCCGCGGCATAGGGCTCCTGAACAAGATGAAGGCCTACCACCTGCAAGACGAGGGCCTCGACACCGTCGAGGCGAACCAGAGGCTCGGGCTGGCCCCGGACCTCAGGGACTACGGGATCGGGGCCCAGATCCTCAAGGAGCTCGGGCTGCGCCGCATCCGCTTCATGACCAACAACCTCACGAAGGTAGTGGGTCTGCAGGGCTTCGGGCTGGAGATAGTCGAGCGGGTGCCCATCGAGATAGAGCCCAACGGGCACAACGAGCGCTACCTCTACACCAAGCGCGAGAAACTCAACCACGTCTTCGAGAAGTTCTAGGAGCCGGCAGCGTGGAGAACAGAGACGGGGTTAACCACATCGAGGGCAACCTCAGCGCGGCAGGCCGGTCCTTCGGGATCGTCGCCTCCCGCTTCAACGATTTCGTAGTACGGCGCCTGCTGGACGGGGCTCTGGACGCTATACGGCGCCACGGGGGCGACCTGGGAGGGGTAGACGTGGTGTGGGTGCCCGGCTCCTACGAGATACCGCTGGCCGCCAAGCGGCTCGCCCTCTCTGGCCGCTACGACGCGGTGATATGCCTGGGGGCAGTGATCCGGGGCGCCACAGCCCACTTCGACTACGTCGCGGGCGGGGCGACGAGCGGCATCTCTTCCGTAGGCCTCGAAGCGAACCTTCCCGTCATCTTCGGTGTCATCACTACCGAGACCATAGAGCAGGCGATAGAGCGGGCCGGCACCAAGATGGGGAACAAGGGCTTCGAGGCAGCCGTCTCGGCCATAGAGATGGCGGATTTGCTGCCGCGCATCAGGCAGGGCGCCGCGGCCCGGACG
>DATACV010000150.1:0-9526 GCA_036258875.1 Rubrobacteraceae bacterium | reverse complement strand
GGCGAAGAAGGGGGACGGCTTCGAGGGCGGCGCGGGCGTCGAGAGCGTCGCCCCGAACAGCCCGGCCGAGAGGGCGGGCGTGAAGCCCCAGGACGTCATCGTCGGCTTCGGCGAGACGCCCGTCCGCTCCAACGACGACCTCCTGAGCATGCTCGACGAGTCAGCCATCGGGCGCGACGCCACGCTCAGGGTTCTGCGCGGGGGCAGGGAGCAGACCCTCAGGGTCCGCCCGCAGGAGCTGCCGGATCAAGGCTAGTCAGCACGCTCCAGCCTCCGGCTGTCGCTCGTCAGCACGTCCCCTTCAGGGGACTTGTCAGCACGGCGCTTCGCGCCTTGTCAGCTTGTCAACTCGAGGAAAAGCTGAAATGCTGAAAGCGAGGGCCGTTAGGCCCGAAGCGTGCTGAAAGCGGAGCCCGGCGAAGGCGGGCGGAGCGTGCTGACTAGCCGGCGTGCTGCGACGACCGAAGGGAGGAGCGAAATGCCTGACGTGACGCTGGTGGTGCGGGACCTTTCGGGCTCGCAGGACGCCGAACGTCTGGAGCGGGCTCTCGGACGCCTCGCTTTCGTGGAGCTGGTGAACGTCGACCCGGAGAAGGGTCTCGTCGCCGTCTCCTACGAGGGCGGGGAGGCGGAGCTGGAGAAGATCGAGGCCACCATCGAGGAAGCGGGCCACGACTTCGAGCCTTCCCCCGGCGCGGATCACCTCGCGGACTGAGCCGCCGCCTACGCCCTTGGACGTCATCCGCACCGAGCGGTTGATGCTCGTGGCGCTCACGCCGCCCCTCGCGCGGGCTGCCCTCGAGGACAGGGCGAGGCTGGGGCGCATGATCGGGGCGCGCGTCCCCGAGACCTGGCCGGGCGCGGACTTCGCAAGGATGCTGCCGCGCATCGCAGAAGGCGTGGAGCAGACCTCATCCTGGGCCGAACCGACCCGCCTCGCCGTCCACGCGGCGGACGAGACCCTCATCGGGGAGACCGGGTTCCACGGTCCGCCTGACGGGTCGGGGACTGTCGAGGTCGGCTACAGCATCGTCCCGGCCTACCGCGGGCGGGGGTTCGCAACCGAGGCGACGCGGGCCCTGATCCGGGCCTCCCTCGCCCGTCCCGAAGTCCGCCGTATCACCGCCGAGTGCCTCGACGACAACTTAGCCTCGCTGCGGGTGCTCGAGAAGCTGGGGATGCGCCGCGTGGGCTCCGCGGGCGGGACGCTACGCTTCGAGATGCCATAAGCTGTCAGCACGCTGCGCCCTCTTGCAGAGGGCTCCGCTCGTCAGCACGCTTCGGCCCGGCTTCGCCAGGCCTCGCTCTCAGCCCTCAGCATCTCCGCTTTCGGACCTTCTCCGCTGCGCCTTGCGCGGTCGTTTCGGATGGCGTGCACAGTCGACGCCACAAACGGCTTGCTGAAGGCTTCAAGAGATGAGGAACAGGATCGCTGCGACCGCCGCCAGTACCACCACCGACCAGTTGAAGACGGCGTCGCGCCAGGTGGCCGCGCCCCTGCGGGTGAGGGAGAGGTAGGAGACAACGCTCGCGGCCAAGACCACCGCCACGACGACGAGAGCGACCCGGATGGCCCCTTCGATCCCCGCCTGGGAGGTCTCCACGACGATCAGGGCGAGGAACACCCCCGCCAGCGCCAGCATCGGCCAGCTGATCCCGCCCCCACGCGCCGCCTCCGCCGCCCCGAGCCACGAGGTCCCGCCCGCCGGCGGCGCCTGGGGCTGGTACCGCGGCTGTGGAGAAGGGGACGGCTGTGGAGAAGGAGGCGGCTGTGGAAAGGTTGGCATCTGCGAGGTCGGCGGTTCCGAGGTCGGCAGCTGCGAGGTCGGCGCGTCCGTCTCGGGCGGAGGCGCGTCCCTGAGGACCGGCCTTCCGCAGCTCGAACAGAACTTGGCGTCGGGCTCCAGCCTGTTCCCGCAGTTGGAGCAGTAGCGTACCTCCACGGCGACTCCCTTCGGTCCCTGCCGTACATGGTACACGTCCCGGCGCAGATCCCGCACCGGGGCGCCGGGAAGTAATCCCCGGATACCTAGGTTTCCCGGCGCCGGAACACGCGGATGACCCCGGAGTCGTCCTCGGCACCCAGGCCCGCGTCCCGGCCCGCCAGGTACATCGCGAACGCCGACGAGGCCAGCGGGGTCTCGAAGCCCTGCTGCTCGGCAGCCTCGCGCACCAGGCCCATGTCCTTGACGAAGATATCCAGGGCGCTCTTCGGGGGGACGAACTCCTCTTCGAGCATCCGCTCGCCGCGGTCCTCGAGCATGAAAGAGTTGGCGGCGCCGTGCCGGATCGTCTCGAAGACGAAGCGAGGGTCAAGGCCCAGCGCCTCGGCGTAGGCCAGCCCCTCCGCCGCCGCAGCGATGTGCACCCCGCACAGGAGCTGGTTGACGAGCTTGACGGATTGCCCGTCGCCCACCCGCTGCCCGCAGTGCACCACGCTGGAGCCCATCTCGCCCAGAACAGGTCGAATCTGCTCGAAGAGATCCTCCGGTCCCCCGGCCATTATGAGCAGATCCCCCTTCTCGGCCCGCGCGACGCCACCGCTCACGGGTGCGTCCAGAGCGCGCAGGCCCCGTCCGGCCAGAGCGTCGGCGATCTCGCGCACCGCCTCGGGCCCAATGGTGCTCATGACGACCACGGCGGCGCCCTCGGGCAGGGCTCTGGCTGCGTCCCCGTCTCCGAAAAGGACGTCCCTGGCCTGCTCGGCGTTCGCCACCATGACGACGAACGCCTCGACACCCTCCGCCGCCTCGCGCGGGGAGCCCGTGCTCGTGGCCCCGAGCTCGACGAGAGGGCGGACGCGTTCGTCGAAGACATCGAAGACTCTGAGCTCGAAGCCGGCCTCCGCCAGCCTCTTCGCCATGGGGAGTCCCATAGCCCCCAGCCCTACGAACCCCAGGTGTTGCAAGGCTACGCCTCCTCTCTCGCCCAGCCGAAGGTGGAGAGCTTGCCCTCCACCACCTTCTGCACTGCCTCCACTACGCCGTCGCCCAAAGACTTGAGGTCGAGAGTCGCGGACTTCGAGCCGAGATCTTCCTCGAGGCGCCCGAAGTACGCGGCCCGAAGCTCGGTGTTGACGTTGAACTTGGCCGCCCCCAGAGAGACCGCCCGCGCCAGGTCTGCCTCTGGCAACCCCGACGCGCCGTGCAGGGAGAGTGGTACGGGTACGGTTCTGCGCATCTCCTCCAGCCTGTCCCAATCGAGCTTCGGGGTGCCTGAATAGTGGCCGTGGACGTTGCCTACCGCGACCGCGAGACAGTCCACGGCGCTCACCTCGCAGAAGCGCCCGGCCTCGGCCGGGACGGTCATCGCGCCGCTCAGGGTCTCGGTCGCCTCGTCCTCGTGACCCTCGACCCGGCCGAGCTCGGCCTCGACGCCGACGCCGCGGTGGCGCATCGAGCCCGCCACGTCGCGAGTGAAGGCCAGGTTCTCAGCGAAGGGGTGCTCCGATCCGTCCGCCATCACCGCGTCCACCCTGAGGTCGGCTGCGCGCTCTATGAGCCGCTCGTCGCGCGCGTGGTCGAGCTGCACGAGCACCTCTACCGAGGAGCTCTTGGCCGCTGCGACGAAAGCCCGCACGAGCCGCTCGCCACCCGCGGAGCCGAAGGACGACGGGCTCACGAGCACGACAACCGGCGCAAGGTAGGACTCGGCCGCCCGGACCACCGCCTCGAAGCCGAGCAGGTCGTAACAGGTGAACGCGCCGATCGCCCTTCCCATCCCGCGCGCGCGGTCCAGGACCTCCCCGAACCTGGTCTCCGTCGAGGTTTCCATCCGGCTATCGCTCCCCGCGCAGGACCTCTATCGCGTGGGCCAGGGACTCCGGACCGCCGACGTTGCCGGGGAAGATCACGTAAGGCAGCCCAGGGAAGTCGTTCTCCTCGGGAAGGATCCAGACCGGCACTATCCCCGGCGGCAGGAGCGGGCCCGCGACCTCGGCGCGCCGCACCCCGAGCCCTCTGGTGGCGATGTCGCTCGACGTGATCCCGCCTTTAGCCACCACGAAGGAGAGCGGCAGCGCCCGGTCTACCCGTCGCATCACCTCGACCAGAGCACCCGAGACCGACGCCCCTATCTCGAAGTTCGAGAGCCCCACCTCGCCGGCCGTCACGAGCTCGCGGCTGGTGTAGACGAGGACCTCGGAGGAGGCCAGGGCGGTGTTCACCTCCTGGGCGACCCGCTGCAGTTCTTCCTCCCTTCTGCCCGGGTCCAGGAGCCTCGGCACCGGTATCTCGATGGCCGTGATCCCGCCGAGCGCGAGCGCCGCCTCGAGCTGGCGGGTGGTCGTTGGCACGTAGGAGCCTACCAGGACGAGCCCGTGGCCCTCTCCGGGCCTCTCGCGGTAGAGGTCCCCGGCTCCCAGGATCCTCGGCTCGGTTATGCCTCCGCGCGTGCGGACGAAGGAAGGCCCGGTGCGGTAGAGAAAACGTTTGCCCTTCTCTTCGGCCGCGAGCAGCCCGAGGACGAAGACCTCGAGGTCAGCGTAGGACGCGCAGTTGAGCACCAGGGGTCTGCCGCCGCTCGCCTCGTCGAGGATCTCGGTGACGCGTGTGGGACCGCCCTGGCGCAGGTCGGCGAGGCCGACGCTCAGGACCTCTTCGGCCCGGATGCGCCCGCCGGTCTTCTCCTCCACCCAGGACTTGAGGTCCGAGGCGCCGTAGCCGAAGCTGTGATCGTCGGCGAACTCGGTCTGTCCCGCGGGGACGAGTTCCCCGTCCCGGCGCACCCAGTGAAGATCGTCTACCGTGATCCTTCCGGCCTCGAAGAAAGCCGGACAGATGACGAGGGCGTCGGGCGCACGTCCCCTCTCCCCGAGCGCCTGCGCCAGCGCGTCGGTCTCCGCCGGGTAGTGGCCGCGCAGGGTCGAGTCGCTGCGGCTCACCACTTCGAAGTCCACGCTCGGACCGGCGGCCTGCGCGAGGTTGTCGGCGATCTCCCGGTTGAGGGCGGTGGCCTCTTCCCGCGGGAGGCTGCGGGAGTTGGTCAGGACGTAGAACGTCGGGCTGTGCTGGCTCAGCGCCCACCGCAGGTCGCTAACCCCCCAGGTGGTGAGGACCGGCACGCCGTGCACGCTCTGGACGCCGGTCGGGTCGTCGTCGAGGACGGCCACGCGCCTCTCGCTCTCTTCCACGCGACGCCGGATCTCGCCCAGGGCCCCCTCGACGCGCAGCTCGGGTGGCTGCGAGGCCAGGTACGCCTCCCCGTCCACGGGACCTACAGGGGCTTCTCCCCCGAGGGGGCCACGCTCCACTCCGGCTCACCTCCCAACAAGACCAAGCCCGACGTGACCGACCCGCCGGTTGGTGCGTTCCGTGCAGCCCTTACGCGGTGCTCTCGGAGCGCCTCTTCCACAGCCAGGCGATGGCGGTGAAGATGGCCGCGGCGCCAATTCCTATGATCCACTCGAAGTGCACCAGCGGCTCGAGGTAGTGGTGGAGCACCTGGTCGGCGAAGAACATCTCCACGGCTATGTAGATCAGGAGCGCGGCGCCGGCGTAGATCAGTATGGGGAAGCGGTCCAGGAGGGAGGTGAGGAGCGCGGCCCCGAAGATGACGAGCGGTATCGTCGTCGCGAGCCCGATCCCCATGAGCAGCCAGTTGACCTCCCCGCCGATCCGCGCGGCGCCCACCAGGGCGATCACGTTGTCCAGCGACATCACGGCGTCGGCGATGATGATGATCTTGATCGCCTGCCACGCGTTCTGGCCGGCCTCGATCTTCTCCTCACCCTCCTCGGCCTCGTCGTGCACGAGCTTCCAGGCTATCCAGATCAGCAACAGCCCGCCGGCGACCTGCAAGAACGGTATCTCCAGCAGGAACGAGATGAGGCCCGCGAAGATGAGCCTCAGCGCGACGGCGCCCGCCGCTCCCCAGATGATCGCCTGCCGGCGCTGGTTGCCCTGCAAGCTGCGCGCGGCCATGGCGATGACCACGGCGTTGTCGCCGGAGAGGATCAGGTTGACCGCCAGCACCTTGAGAAGCGCGAGCAAGAAAACCGTGGTGAAGACTTCTTCTAACAACGTGTGCTCCTCCGCATCCACACACCGTCGAGAGTCATTATCGCCCCTGCTCCTCCTCCGTCCTTACCCCGCTCATCTTACCAATAATCCATAGTCACCACCCACCCCGGCTCACAGGATGCTGACGAGCGCCACCACGATGAACACGGCGTAGAGCACCCCCCCGACGAGCAGGTACTCGCTCTCGATGGGTTCTTTTCTCCTGATCAGCAGGTAGAGGTACGCCCCGCCGATGAGCGCCAGCACCACCGAGAGGGCGTTGAGTGGGTCGAGGCTCCAGCTCGTGAACGCGAGGCCCAGAGCCACCGGCACCGTGCTCTGGAAGACCATGGCACCGGTTATGTTCCCGAGGGCCATGGTGTCCTTGTTGCCCCTGACCCAGATCACGGAGTTGAACTTCTCGGGGAGCTCCGTGGCCAGGGGCGCGAGCACGAGCGCTATGAGGCCGGCCGGCAACCCCGCCGACTCGGAGAGGTGCTCGACGGCGGTAACGAAGAAGTGGGCCCCGGCCCCCATCACCGCCACCATCCCTACCACCTGCGCCACCACGGCCCATATTGGGGCCTCGGACCCCGAGGGCCAGAGGGTCAGCTTCTCGGGGGGGTCCTCGATCCCCTCCCCACCGGACTTTATGGTCCGCCAGACGTAGACCGCGTACGCGACGACGAGGAGTATGGCCAGGACCACCTTCACGAAGAAGGGCAGAGGCACGAGCCCGGCTCCTGCGCCCAGGGCGAAGCAGACGAGGAAGAAGATCATGTCCCGCTTGGCGGTCCCCTTGTCGATAGCGACGTCGTCGTCGGTCTCCCTGCGGCGCCTGAAACCCTGGATCGAGACCGCCACGACGAACATGGCCAGCGTGGCCAGGAGGAACGGCGCGCCGAGGATCGCCCCGACGCCTATCTCCCCGGCGGCGGCGTTGCCGGTCAAGATGATCGAGACGACGGCGACTACGGGGATCATGGTCTCCGGCAACGCGGTGCCCACGGCCGCGAGCACGCTCCCGACCGACCCCTGATCCAGGTCGAGCCGGTGGCCGAGTAGCTCGACGGCGTTGGTGAAGATGGCGGCGGCCACGACGATCACGACGGCGGAGAGCACCAGCTCTATGATCGTGAACGCCATCTGCGCCTCTCTCGGTTGGTCGGACCGGAGGATTCTACCCGGCCGCGCCAGCGGTTACACTTAGGCTGATGTCGGATCTTCCGGAACAGCTGGACGAGATACTGGCGGCCGTGGCCGGCGGTACCCTCTCGCCCTCTGCCGCGGCAGGGCGTCTGAGGAGCGGGGAGGTACGCTACCTGGACGAGTTCGCGGTCCTCGACGTGGGCCGCGGCGCGCGCAAGGGGGTCCCGGAGGTCGTCTACGCCAGGGGCAAGACGCCCGAGCAGGTGACCAGGATCTGCGAGACCCTGCTGGCCTCGAGTGAGCGCGTGGTGGTCAGCGCCCCATCACAGGAGGTCCTCGCGGAGATCCGACGCTCCCTCCCCCGCACGCCGGTGAGAGAGGCGGGGAGATCGGTAGTACTCGGCACGGGGGAGCCAGTGCCCTCGGGTGGCCGCGTCGGCGCCATAAGCGCCGGGACCTCGGACCTGCCGGTCCTGGAGGAGGCGGTCGCGGTGGCCCGCGAGATGGGCGCCGCCGTCAGGAGCTTCCACGACGTCGGGGTCGCAGGGATACACCGCCTGGCCACGCCCCTCGAAGAGCTCCGCGCCTTCGACCCGGACTGCCTGATCGTGGCCGCCGGTATGGAGGGGGCGCTGCCTAGCGTGGTCGCCGGCCTGGTGTCAGTGCCCGTCGTCGGCCTGCCGACCTCGACGGGCTACGGGCTCGGCGGCGACGGCACGGCCGCGATCCTCGGTATGCTCCAGACCTGCTCGCCTGGCCTCTCGGTCGTGAACGTGGACAACGGGGTCGGCGCCGGGGCCACTGCGGCCCTCGTCGCCAACCGCGCAGCCCTCGGGCGCGCAGGCGAGCCCCGGCCCAACGGCGCCGAACCAGAATCCGGCTAGACCCGGAGCGACGCCGCGTGCGGGCCTTCGTCGCCGTCTTCCCGCCGCCGGAGGTCCGGGAGGCGCTCGCCCGCGCGGCGCGCGGGCTGCCCGTAACCGGCAAGATCCGCCTCACGCCGCCCGCGAACGTCCACCTGACGCTGAAGTTCCTGGGCGACGTCCCGCGCGAAGACCTGGCCGGGGTGGCCGAGGCCCTCGAGTCGCTCCGCGAGAGGCACGAGCCCTTCGAAGCGGGCATCTCCGGCTTCGGCGCGTTCCCCTCCCCCAAGAAGGCCAGGGTCCTGTGGGCCGGCGTCGGCGAGGGCGCCGACGGGCTGCGCGCCCTGGTGCGCGACGTGGAGGAGTCCCTTGAGCCTCTAGGCTTCGGGCGTGAGGGCCGGGCCTACGTCCCTCACCTCACGCTCGGGCGGGCGCGCGGGCGTCCGGCGGCGTTGGAGGTCCCTGAGGCCACCCCGCCGGTGCCCGGCTTCCACGTTCGTGCGGTAGAGCTGGTCGAGAGCGTGCTCGGCGGCGCCGGGGCCAGGTACTCTACCCTGGCGGCTTACCCTCTCTCAGAAAGCCGAGACTAGCGGCCCGACGGACATCAGGATGAAGAGCAGTATCAGGATCATAACGACTATCGCTATGAAGTTGTTCCCGCTCATCGCACCTCATCCCGCATAGAGAAACACAGAAGGCCGGGGCCCATTCTAGCCGCCGGCTATCGCGAACGCCAGCGCCGCCTGCTAGAGCTCGTTGGCGTAGAACACGCGGCGGCCCGGCGCCGGTGCGCCCTCGTCGGAGAACTTGCGGCGCAGGCCGTGGAACTCCTCCACCTTCTCGGAGGTGAGCCGCACCACGGGGTCAGGGTCGGTGCGCAGTTCCAGGATAGACTCCCATCCAGCCTCCACGCTGAGCTGCTCCACGACCCCAGCCTGCCGGGGCTCCTTGTAGAAGATCCGGCACTCGTAGGAGGCACTCCGCCCATCGTAGACGACCAGGATCATCTCCGGCCTCGCCGTCGCTACCCGGGGTACGCTCTGCAAGTCGTACATGACCCTCCGCCTGCGATAGACTTCCCTCTGTAACTCTTCGCGCACGATGTCGCCGAACCCATCACCTTCGACCAGAGAATAAGACTCGTCGCGGGCTCTCTCGGCGTCCCGAACCCACCGGGCAACGCCTTCGAGATCCATAATCTCCCCGCACGCCAGGCACCGGTACTCGGACCCGGAGTAAGGGCGCAAGCCCCACAGGTGCAGGCAATTCTCGGTCGCGCTAGCCATGTAGACCATTATTGTACCCCTTTCCTGCCCCCGCGCGACTCTCACCCGAAGCCCCAGGATATTCTCTAGCTGTACTTTAACTCGATAAGCAAGAGAGGTCGATACCCGCCAGAGGTTCCCCAGGACCGCTGTCTGAGGGCTCGGGCCCGGTGTTTCCCCGCAAAGGAGGGCAGAACCTAACGACGATCAGGGGCGAGTGTGGCGCCCGAGCTGGCTGGTAAGGCTTCGC
>DATACV010000149.1:0-2894 GCA_036258875.1 Rubrobacteraceae bacterium | reverse complement strand
GTAGGTCGAGGAGTCGTGCGGGACCTCGAAGAAGGTAGCGGTGAGCCCGCAGACCTCGAAGGCTTCCCCCGGCGGGACTCTCACCGCGCCGAGGCGTTCTCCGGCGCCGGGGGCGGCGAAGGCCTCCACGCCGCACTCGCGCACCAGGGAGCGGACGCCGGATGTATGGTCCGCGTGGCCGTGGGTCACCAGCACCGCGCCGACGTCGTCGAGGCTCCGGCCGATGCGGGCGAGCAGGCCCTCGATGCGTCGGCACGAGAGACCGGCGTCCACGAGCAGGCCGCCGGCGGCGGATTCTATGTACGTCGCGTTGCCCGAGCTACCGCTCGAGAGGACACTCAGCCGCAAACTCTTCCTCGGTCCGCTTCGTGAGGCCGACCGGTAACCCGCGGTCGCGCCTGAAAGATATTAGCACGACCACGGCCCGCTCACGCCCGCTTCTCTGAGGGCTCTACCCGGAAGATAAGGCGTCCCTCCCGGTACCACAAGGTGCGAGTTGGGAGAACCCTTCGCTTATCCGAACCGTCCGCCGTATCCCAGACCCCAAACCGTGCGGCCGGTCTTCGCGGTGATCCGGTACAGAAGATATACCGTAGAATCGGGGTGTGGCCTACCGCAAGAGACAGTACGCGCTCCTGGCCGACGAGGAGTTGATCTCGCTCGTCGGGGAGGGTGATGCGGAGGCCTTCGCGCTGCTCTACGACCGCCACAGCCGCGCTGCCTACTCCCTCGCGTACCGGATGATGGGCGAGAAGCAGGCAGCCGAGGACCTCCTCCAGGACGCCCTCCTGAAGGTCTGGCGGGGCGCGGGGAGCTACCGGGCGGAGCGGGGCAGCGCGCGGACCTGGATCCTCTCGATAGTCCACAACCGCGGTATAGACCAGCTGCGCACGCTCGCGAGCCGCCGCAGGACGCAGGACAGGGTCGAGGCCTCCGCGCCCCGCAGCCAGCCCAGCGACGCGTTCTCCGAGGCCTGGCGCAACTCCCAGCGAGACCAGGTGCGCGAGGCCCTCGGCACCCTCCCGCCGGAACAGCTGAAGATCCTCGAGCTCGCGTACTTCTCCGGCTACACTCACGTGGAGATCTCCGAGCTCCTCGGCGTGCCGCTGGGGACTGTGAAGGGCCGGATGCGGCTCGGCCTCAAGAAGATAAAGGACTACTTCGACTCCGAAGGCGTGGCGGTACCGAGGTGAGCGGCATGAACCATGAGCGCTTCGACGAACTCAAAGACGCCTACGTCCTCGGCGCCCTGCCGGAGGAGGAGCGGCGCGAGCTCGAGGAGTACCTCGCGCAGCATCCCGAACGCCAGGCCGAGGTCGACGAGCTGGGTGCCTTCGCCGGCCTGCTGGCGCTCTCCCCCCAGGAACACGAACCGTCCCCGGAGCTTCGCCAGAGCATCATGAGCGTCGTCGAGTCCGAGGCGCGGTCTTTCGCCGGGAGTGATCCCCGCTTCGCCGGCCTCCGGGAGCTCTTCAGCCTCCAGAACCTGGCGCTGGCGGGGGCCGCGCTGCTCGTGATCGGGCTCTTCTCCTGGAACATACTGCTGCAAGGGGAGATCCGGGACCTCCAGGGCCGGGTCGCGAACCTTCAGGAGACGCCGCAGAGCCGGATGGTCGCGCTCGAGGGGACCGGGGACGCCCCGCAACAGGGCCACGCGGAGGTGATGATCCTCGATGACGACCGGGCGGTGCTGATGGCCGAGGACATGCCCAGGGCGCCCGAGGGCAGGACCTACCAGATCTGGGTCATAGAAGGCGACGTCCCCAAGCCGGGCGGCCTCTTCGAGCCCAGGGGAGAGTCGGTCGCTGCCGTCGTCGAGAAGCCGCTGGACGAGGGCGACGTCATAGCCGTGACCATCGAGCCCGCCGGAGGGTCGCAGCAACCCACCACGGACCCCCTGATGACGGCCAAACTCTGAGCCGGCGGGCTCCCTCAGCGAGCGCTCCGCCGCACTCCTACGCGTTTAGTTTCCGCCTCGCCGGGTATATTGCTGTCTCGGAGAGGAAGGAATCAGTCAAGGAGAAGGAGGAGCCTATGAGTGTAGCTCGCGTAACCGAGATCAGCGCGACGAACCCCAACAGCTTCGAAGACGCCATCAACGAGGGTGTCAACCGCGCCACCTCGACGCTGCGCAACGTCGAGGGGGCCTGGGTCAAGGACATGAACGTCCTGATCGATAACGGCAGCATCGTCGGCTACAAGGTGAACCTGGCAGTCACCTTCGTGCTCGAAGACGCCGGCGATATAAGCTAGAAACCTCTTTTCAGAGTAGCTAGAGTGCCCCGGCTGTGCCGGGGCTTTTTTCTGGGCGCCGCGCGGTCGACCTACAAGTAACCATCGCAGGCCAGCCAATCCAGGGCGACGGCCGCGGTCCAGGATTGATCGTCTGAGCCCAGGGGCTCGCCGGTGAACGGCTCGAAGTACTCCGCGAAGCTACCCCCGGAGTGCTGTTGCAGGGCCGTCCGCCGGAGCTCCTCCGCTCGCCCGCTCTCCCCCGCCCGCACCAGCGAGCGCCACAGGAGCCAGTTCACGACCGGCCACACCGGTCCGCGCCAGTAATTGCGTGGTTGGAAATTAGTCTCAGCGGGGCTCGCCGAGGGCGGAAGCGGTCGCCGAAGCCTCGGGTTCCCGAGGAAAGCCGTCGAGTAGAGCGTCCTCAGCAGGGCGTCGAGCCGGCCCGGTGTCTGCATGCCCGCCACGAGCGGGGCGAAGCCCGCGACCGTACGCGCCCTCAGCGGGGCATCCCGCCGCAGGTCCCGGTCCAGGCAGAGCCCCAGCTCGGGGTCCCACTGCTCCTCGAGCCCCGCCCGCCCGCGGGAGACCCACTCCTCCACGAGGGTCGCCTCCTCCTCCGGAGCCCCCACCACCCGCGCTATCTCCACGAGCGCCTCGTT
>DATACV010000148.1:0-7719 GCA_036258875.1 Rubrobacteraceae bacterium | reverse complement strand
GGGGCACGCGCGAGACGGCCTGGATCAGGACCATCAATACCAGCACCACCGCGAAGCCGAGGAAGCTGTCTATAAGGAACGAGGCGACGAGCATCGCGAAGACCGCAGCGAGCTTGATCCTGGAGTCCATGCGGTGGATGAGCGACCCCGTGTCTATGAACTGCCCGAAGATGACGTTTCGCTGCAGCTCGAGCACTAGGCCACGTCCAACCTCTTCAAGAGCTCCGCCTCCAGCTCTTCCTCCGTCAGGACGTCCGGCGGCAGGTCGGGGAAGAGCTCCCTCAGCTCCCAAGCCCCAGCGGTGGGCTCGGGGAGCGTGATATCCAACTCGGCGAGCCGATCAGCCTCGCGCAGCACCTCGCGCAGGGGTCCGTCCATGGCCACCCGGCCTTCGCCGAGGACCACGACGCGGTCACAGAGCAGGCTGGCGTCGCTCAAGGAAGCCGAGCACACGACGAGGGTGAGATCCCTGTCCCGCGCGAGCCTGCGCAGCAACTCCAGCAGCTCACGCCTGCCCCTGGGGTCCAGGCCCGCCATCGGCTCGTCGAGCACCAGCACGGGGGTGCGCATCGCCAGCACGCCGGCTATCGCCACCCTCCGGCGCTGCCCGCCCGAGAGCGCGTGGATGTACCTCAGCCGGAACTCGGGGTAAGGCAGCCCCAGGGCGTCCAGGCTCTCCTCGACGCGGTGCCGCGTCTCCGAGGCACCGATGCCGGCTGCGGTCGGACCGTAGGCCACGTCCGCCCCGACTACGTCCTCTATGAGCTGCGAATCTGGGCGCTGGAAGACGATACCTACTCGGCGGCGGAGGGCTACCCTGTCGTAGCCGGGGGCCGCTATGTCCTCGCCCTCGTAGAAGACCTGGCCTTCTTTGAGGCGCAGCAGGTGGGCGAAGGAATCGACGATTGTGGACTTGCCGGACTGTGTGGCGCCGACTATGGCGACGCGCTCGCCGCGTTGGATCTCGAACGACACGTCCCGGACCGCCTCGTTGGCCCTCGGGGTGCCCTCGAGGTAGGTGTAGCGAAAGTTCCGCAACTCGATGATCGGGGTCACGGGCCGGAAGCCCCCGCGCGCGAGCCACCCAGGGCGGAGATCGCAGCCCGGAGGTCCGCCTCGTTCAGGATGTCGCCCTCCAGCGGCACGCCGCGGGCGCGCAGCCGGTGCGCGAGGCTCGCGGCGAGGGGAACGTCGAGCCCGATCTCACGCAGCTCCTCCACGCGCCTGAAGACCTCTGCCGGCGCACCGTCCATGACCTTGCGGCCTTCGTCCAGGACGACGACGCGGTCGAAGAGGGCGGCCTCGGACATCGAGTGGGTGACGTGCAGGACGCCCATCCCCTCGCGGCGGTTGAGGTCTCTGACGGTCGAGATCAAGCGCCCAGCCAGGGCGCTCGGCAGCAGGGAGGTCGGCTCGTCGAGTATCAGGAAGTGGGGACGCATGGCCAGAGCCCCCGCGATGGCGACGCGCTGCTTCTGTCCAGGCGAGAGGTCTTCGATCAGGCGCCCCCCTATCTCCTGCAGGCCGAGCGCCCCGAGGGCGAACTCCACACGCTCTCCTATCTCCTCGCGCGGGAGCCCGAGGTTCTCGGGCCCGAAGGCGACGTCGTCGGCGGCACGGTTCATGATTAGCTGGTCGTCCGGGTCCTGGAAGACGACGGCGACCCGCTGCCTGACCTCCCACTGGTTCTCCTCGCGGACGGGGATGCCGTCTATCCGGATCTCACCCTCGTTCGGATACAGTACGGCGGTAAGGAGCTTGACCAGCGTGCTCTTCCCCGAGCCGTTGTGGCCGATGATCGCCACGAGCTGGCCTGGCTCGATCCTCAGGTCCAGCTCGCGCAGCGCGGTCACGGAGTCGGCTTCGCCCGTCCGGTAGGCGAAGGAGACACCTTCGATCTCGATCATCGCGCCGCCCGCGCGTCTCTCTAGTAGCGACGTTCTTCGTCGGAGCTGGTCTCGGGGGCCGTGGTGCGCCCGCTGCGGTAGAGCAAGACGCCCCTGACCACGACGACCGTCACGACCGCGGCGAGAATCGCCTCCGCAATCGCCTGAGGGATTATCGGGACGACCGCCGCCAGCGGCAGGTACCCGAGCAAGACCGCCATCCCGAGAACGCCGACGGTGTTCGTCATGGAGCCCAGGACGCCCGCGGCCGCGGCGGCCACGTCGAGGCTCCAGTTGCGCAGGCTCGCGAAGACGGCCCAAGCCACCACCCCGATAAAGAGCCGCGGGAGGATGGAGACCAGCGGGTCCCTGAAGAACGGCACCTCGGCCTGGATAAACGAGAAGATGCCGAAGATGCCGCCGACGATGGTGCCCACCACCGGCCCCTCCAGCGCGCCGCCCAGGATGGCGGGCACGTGCATGATCGTCGCGTTGCCCGCCAGGTTCGGCACCGGTATAAAGCCCAGACGAGTGTAGCCGAGGAAGATCGCGATCCCACCCAGTATCCCGGCTATGACGATCTGGCGTACGCTGAGCCTGAACACCGAGCCCCGTCCCTCGGATGAGCCTGTCGTCATCTCCGTGCCTCCTCTGTCTCGCACGCGTCAAGTATCAGCACGCGCGGGAAACCTGTCAAATCACCTACAGTGGCGGGTTGAAACGCCCGTCGGCGGCCGTCCAGCCGCCGTCAACGAGCATGAAGGCGCCCGTCACGTAGGAGCTGGCGTCAGAGGCGAGGTAGACGATCATGCCTGCCATCTCGTGCGGCTTCGCCCAGCGGCCGAGGATGGACTTCTTGGCGTAGGAGCCGTACCAGTCGGGGCTATCCTTGATCTGGGCCGTGAGCGGCGTCTCGACAACCCCGGGGGCTATCGTGTTGACCCGCACGCCCTTGTTGCCCAGCTCGGCGGCCAGGGCGCGGAGCATCTGCACGGTCCCGGACTTGGTCGCCGCGTAGACGCCCTGCCCCGGCTCGACTACCTGCGCCCGGATGCTCGAGAAGGCGATGATGCTCCCGGACCCGCGTCCGACCATGCCGGGCGCGAACTCGCGTACCAGCTGGAAGGTCCCTTTGAGGTTCAGGCCAACTACCCTGTCGAACTCCTCGTCGGTGTACTCCAGCACCGGCTTCCTGACGTTGATGCTCGGCGTGCTCACAAGCACGTCTGGCGTGCCCACGAGCTCCGCGGCGGCGCGTACGCTCTCGGGATCCAGCATGTCGAGCTGCACGGCCTCGGCCTTCCACCCCTGGGAGCGGGACTCCTCGGCGGTGCTCTCGGCCGCCTCGGCGTCGGCGTCGGCGCAGAAGACGATGGCCCCGAAGGCCGCGAGCGCGTGCGCCCCGGCCTCCCCTATCCCCCTGCCGGCGCCCACCACGAGCGCCTTCCTGTCCGTGAGGTCGAACATCGAGCGGTAGTCAAACATGGCTTTCCTCCCCGTAGCAGAAGTACATCGCGGTGGCGGCGTAGAGCTTGCAGGTGGTCAGTAGCTCGTCCACGCTCACCCACTCGTCCCTGTGGTGCGGGATCTCGCGGTCCCCCGCCCCCGTCGTGACGATGGGAACGCCCGCCCACGTGCTCAAATACGTCCCGTCGGTCGCGCCTGGTACGCCGTTGTAGCTCGGCTCTTCCCCCGTAAGGTCCCTGTAGGCCGCGGAGATCGCGCCTACCAGCGGGTCCTCCATAGGGGTCTCGGTGGGCGGGCGCTCCTCGATCACCTCCAGGGTAGCGTCGAAGTCCGGGTCCTCGGACCTCAGCTCCTCCAGGCGCTCCTCGAGGCGCCGGATGAGCTCCTCGTGCGACTGGCTAGGGACCGTGCGGATATCCAGGGCGACGTAGGCGCTCGCGGGGATCACGTTCAGCTGTGGTTCCCCGCTGTCAGGTCCCAGCAAGATGGTCGGGGTGAGGCTCGGGTAGCCGAGGAAAGGGTCCTCGCCGTGGCGCTCTACCTCCTCCGCCTCGAGCTCCTCGACCGCGACCACGAACCGCGCAGCCCGCGTGACGGGGTTCACGCCGCTCAGCGGCATCGCCCCGTGCGCCATCCTCCCGCGGACGGTTACCTCGACCCGTAGAGCCCCCTTCTGCTTGATGCAGAGCTGGTTCTCCTCCGGCTCGCAGATCACCGCCCCATCGACCCCTTCGGCGAGCCCTCCTCTGATGAACGCCTTGATCCCGGCCATCATCCCCTCCTCGTCAACGGGATGGCAGAGAACGAGTCTGCCAGGAAACGACACCCCCGAGTCCTTGATGGCCTTGACGGCCACCACCGCCGCCGCCAAGTTCCCCTTAGTGTCGCACGCACCCCGCCCGTAGATGCGGTCCTCGACCCGCTCTGCTTCGAACGGCGGGTGCTCCCAGTCCTCGGCCCGTCCCTCGGTGACGACGTCGGTGTGCGCCTCGAAGAGCAGGGTCTTGCCCGGCCTCTCCCCCTCCCACACCGCCCACACGTTCGGACGCCCAGGCGCGACCGCCTCAACGTTCACCTCGAACCCCTCGCGCTCGAGGTAGTCCGTGAGAAAGCTGGCGACGCGGGCCTCGTTGCCTTCGGCCTCCTCGGGCCGGTAGACGCTCGGGATGCGAACCAGTTCTTGCACCAGGAGAGCGAGCTGCTCGCGGTCTATGCGGTGCAGCACCGCCTCCAGGAGCTTCTCGAATTCGGGGTCGGCTGCCGGCTCGGCGCGACGTTCGGTCAAGGCTTACCCGATGCCGCTATCCGGACCATAAGCCTCGAGGCGACGTTTGACCGCGTTGAGGAAGCGCAGGGCCACGCCGCCATCGAGGATGCGGTGATCGAAGGAGACCTCCAGGTTCATCACGCTGCGGATCGCAATGGCGTCGTCCACGACGACGGGCCGCTTGACGACGGCCTCCGC
The DNA here is from genome assembly GCA_036258875.1 of Rubrobacteraceae bacterium. Classification (GTDB taxonomy): domain Bacteria; phylum Actinomycetota; class Rubrobacteria; order Rubrobacterales; family Rubrobacteraceae; genus JALYGY01. The sequence continues at coordinate 2,901 of DATACV010000148.1, read as the reverse complement.
TTGAAGTATCGCCGCCTGCGGGTGGTTGATGATCGGGGTGGAGGCGACGCTTCCCAGAGCGCCCGGGTTGTTGACGGTGAAGGTGCCGCCGGAGATGTCTTCGGTGCCGAGCTGCTTGTTCCTGGCACGCTTTACCACGTCGTCTATCCTGCGGGCGAGGCCGACGATGTTGAGCTCGTCGGCGTTCCGGATGACGGGGACCACGAGGGCTCCCTCTTCGAGATCTACCGCGATCCCGACGTTTACCTGCCTCCGAAGCAAGATCCTGTCCCCGTCCCACGCTGAGTTGAGGACCGGGTTCTCCTTGAGCGCCTCCACGGCGGCCTTGACTATGAACGGCAGGTAGGTGAGCTTGACGCCCTCGCGCTCCGCAAACGCCGCCTTCTCCCTCTCGCGCAGGGCCGCGAGGCCCGTCATGTCCACCTCGACGAGCGTCCACGCGTGCGGTATCTCCGCCTTGCTCGCCGCCATGCGGTTGGCTATGGCCCGCCTGATGCCCGTGAGCTCCAGAACCTGGTCGCCGTCGTGGACCTGCACGCGGTCGGGCTGAGCCCCCGGTCGTGACGCGGCAGCGGGTGCCGCCTCGCGCTCCTCGATAAAGCTCTCGATGTCCTTCTTGGTCACCCGGCCGCCGGTGCCGGTGCCGGAGATCTCCGAGATGTCCACATCGTGCTCCGCCGCGAGCCGGCGGACCACCGGCGAGGAACGCTGCAGCCTCAGCGTCTCGGCGTCCGCGACCGTCCCCCGGCCGTTGCCCTCGCTCCGGGAGCCGCGGGCTTCTGCGACCGCGCGCTGCTTCTCGCCGTTCTCCCGCATCGCGGGCTGGGCCTCGGTCTCCGCGGCGGGGAACTCTTCGGTCGGGGCCTCGTCGGCGGTGTCCTCGCGCGGCTGAGGCTCAGTAGGCTCCTCGGCGTCCACGGCGACGAGGACTATCTCGGTGCCGACGTCCACGGTGGTCCCTTCGGAGACGAGGAGCTTCTCGATCCTGCCAGCCACCGGCGAGGGGAGCTCGGCGTTGACCTTGTCAGTGTCCACCTCGGCGAGGGGCTCGTCCAGCGCGATATCGTCCCCCTCGGCCTTGAGCCAGCGGGTTATGGTGCCCTCCGTCACGCTCTCCCCGAGTTGGGGCATCGTTACGGGTGTCGCCACCTTCTCTCCTCCTATGGCTTGATCGCCCGCGTGGCGATCAACGTGGGCATGTAGGCCGCGATGGGGTCGTCGTCACCGTGGCGGTCTTCGTAGAAGCCCGCGATCAGGAACCCCGCGTCGATCTGTCCACCGATCTGGTCATCCAGGGTATGGCCGAACTCGAGGGGCTCTCCCCTCTCGACCTGCCGCCTTATCTCTTCTTCGCTCAGGCTCGTCGCGTCGGCGTAGGGCAAGGTGTACCTTACCCGGAGCTCGCCATCCCGGTCGGCCAGCTTGAGGTCGAAGATGTAGACGACGGGGTTGAGAATACCGGCCAGGAGAGAACCCCCGCGGCGCAGCACGCGGTACGCCTCGGCCCACACGGGCCGCACGTCGGGCACGAAGAGGTTGGAGACGGGGTGGAAGACGAGGTCGAAGCTCTCAACATCGAACCGCGAGAGGTCGGCCATGTCGCCCTGGACCGTCTCCAGGGTGAGCGAGTCGCGCTCGGCGACGAGCCGGTCCTGCGCGAGCTGCTTCGGCGAGTTGTCCAGCACGGTCACGTTCGCGCCCGCCGCCGCGAAGACGGGTCCCTGCTGCCCGCCGCCCGAGGCGAGACAGAGGACGTCGAGCCCCTCCATGTCTGGGAACCAGGCCTTCGGTACCGGTGTGGTGTTCGTCAGCAGGACCTTCCACCGGCCCTGCCGCGCTGCCTCGATGACCTCGGGGCCGGCGGGGACGGTCCACTGGTTCCCACGCTCGACCTCGCGGTCCCAGGCCTCCCGGTTGTGATCCCGGACGCTCATCAGTAGCGGGCCAGCTCGAGCATCGCCGACTCTATCTTCTCGGCTGAAGGGACGAAGAAGTCCATCATCGGCTTGGCGAAGGCCGCGGCCGGGATGTCCGGCCCGCCGAGGCGCATCACCGGCCCGTCGAGCCACTCGAAAGCCTCGCGGGCGACTATGGCTGCGATCTCCCCCGAGACCGAGCCCGTCAGGTTCGCCTCCGAGACGACGAGGAACTTGCCCGTCTTCTTGGCCGAGTCCAGGATCGTCTCCTTGTCCAGCGGGTAGAGGGTGCGCGGCTCGACGACCTCGGCCTCGATGCCGTGCTCGTCGGAGAGCTTCTGGGCGACCTGGAGCGCCGTGTAGAGCATCAGGCCGTAGGAGACCACCGTGATGTCGCTCCCTTCGCGGTGGACGCGGGCCTTATCCAGAGGGACCTCGTAGTCGTCTTCGGGGACGTCCTCCTTTATGAGGCGGTAGGTCCGCTTGTGCTCGAAGAAGAGGACGGGGTTAGGGTCGCGGATGGCGCTCTTGATCATCGCCTTCGCGTCGGCCGGGAAGGTAGGGGCCACTACCTTGAGGCCCGGGGTGTTGCAGAAGTACGCCTCGACGCTCTGGGAGTGGTAGAGCGCGCCGCCCGGCACGACGCCGTAGGGGGCCCGGATCGTTACGGGCACCTTCCACGCCCCGTTCGAGCGGTAGTAGAAGCGGGCAGCCTCGCTGACTATCTGGTCGAAGGCCGGCGGGATGAAGTCCGCGAACTGTATCTCGGCCACGGGGCGCATCCCGTTGACCGAGAGCCCGATGGCCGAGCCGACGATCAGGCTCTCCGCGAGCGGCGTGTCCATGACCCTATAAGGCCCGAACTCCTCCTGGAGCCCCTGCGTAACCCGGAAGACGCCGCCGGCCCTCCCCACGTCCTCGCCCATGACCATGACTGTGTCGTCTGAGCGCATCTCCTCGGCCAGCCCGTCGTGGATGGCCTGCA
>DATACV010000147.1:0-5956 GCA_036258875.1 Rubrobacteraceae bacterium | reverse complement strand
ACTGGATAGAGACGCCAAACCTCGACGCCCTCGCCGGGGAGAGCCTGCGCTTCGAGCGCGCCTACCCCGAGTCTTTGCCCACCATCTGCGCCAGGCGGGCTATCCACACGGGGACTAGAACCTGGCCCTTCAGGGACCGGCCGTCCGAGCAGGAGAGCGCGCCCACCTACGGGTGGCTCCCGATCCCCGCCGACCAGCCCACGCTGGCCGAGACGCTCGAGGCTGCGGGCTACCAGACCGTCCTCGTTACCGACACCTACCATCAGTTCCGTAGCCCCATGGACTTCAGCCGGGGCTTCAAGGTTTACGATTGGATCCGGGGTCAGGAGAACGATCGGTACAAGCCTCCCTTGCCTACCGTCGACGAGGAGACGCAAGAACGATACCTCGTGCACGGGGAGGCTCGCAAAGCCCGCCAGTACCTCGCCAACACCTCCTACCGCGAGACCGAGGAGGACTGGTTCGCCCCCAGGGTGTTCCTGCGGGCAACGCAGCTCCTCGAAGGGGCCAGCAGACGGGAACCCTTCTTCCTGGTCGTGGACTGCTACGACCCGCACGAGCCCTGGGACCCCCCCGAGAAGTACACCTCCCTCTACGACGACGGCTACTCGGGTCCCGAGCCGTTCACCTCCCTGTACGGCTCGGACGACTACCTGACAGACCGCCAGCTCCAGCGCATGCGCGCACTCTACGCGGGGGAGGTCACGATGGTGGACCGCTGGCTCGGCCGTTTCCTCGACAAGATGGAGGAGCTGAACCTCTTCGAGAACACCATCCTCGTCCTCCTCTCCGACCACGGCCACGCCCTCGGGGAGCACGGCTACACAGGCAAGCCCGCCTACGCGCTCTGGCCCGAACTCACCGACATACCGTTCATGATCCGCCACCCGGATGGCAAGAGGGGTGGAAGCTCCAGCGACTTCTTCGCCTCGACCCAGGACGTCGCGCCCACGATCTTAGGCTTCCTCGGCGTAGAGCCCGAGCAGCCCATGGACGGCCAGGACCTCTCGGTGTTGCTGGAGGATAAAGACCCTGACCCGCGCGCCCACTTCACCCTGGGTTACGGCAAGTTCGTGTGGGCGCGGGACGATCGGTACGCGATGTTCGGCCGCAACGACGGGACCGAGGCGAGGCTCTACGACCTGAGCGCCGCCCCGGAGATGAACTCGGACGTGGCCGGGGCCAACCAACGCGTGGTGAAGCGGATGTTCGACGAGTACGTCATAGGCGACGCCGGCGGCCCGCTGCCTGTATATTAGAGCGGTCAGCTAGCCCGCTTCGCGGGCTTTCAGCTTTCAGCGGTCAGCTTTAGGCCTTCAGCAAGTCATCTGTGACCGCGTCCCCTCACGCCATTCGAGCGCTGACGCAAAGCGCGTCAGGGGCGGCCAGAGAGGCAAGAAGCTGAAAGCTGAGAGCGAGGCCCGGCTTCAAGCCGGGCCGAAGCGTGCTGAGAGCGGAGGCCGTAAGGCCGGAGCGGGCTGACCGCTCTAGTATATTTCGAGCGATCGTGTCCTGACATGGAGGATCTTGAGGCTTTTTATCGATGAGGGCACGGGGCGGCTGCGCGCCCCGTGGCGTCTGCTCTTCCAGTACCTGGCCTACACGGCCGCGGTCTCCCTGCTCGCCAACCTGCTGGCGGGCGCGTGGCTGCTCGCCGGCCGGGGGGCGGCGTCTTCGGGCGGGTGGGATGCCTCGGCCCTCGCGGGCTCCCCGCTGCTCCTGGTCACCGGCGGTGTGGCCGGGTTGGGAGGCGCGCTCCTCAGCGTGTGGCTCGCGGGCAGCTTCCTAGACCGGAGGCCGTTCGCGGAGTTCGGGTTCCACCTGAGCGGGGGGTGGTGGCTGGACCTCCTCTTCGGGATGGCCCTTGGCGCGCTGCTCATGACGGCTGTCTTCGTGGTGCAGCTCGGCCTCGGGTGGGTCACGGTCACCGGCGCCTTCCAGTCCCTGGTGCCCGGCGCTCCGTTCTGGCTCGCCGTGCTCGTTCCGGCCGCGCTCTTCGTGTGCGTCGGGTTCTACGAGGAGCTCGTCTCGCGCGGCTACCAGCTACGCAACGCCGCCGAGGGCCTGAACCTCCCCGGCGTCGGTCCCCGGGGCGCCGTCCTGCTGGCGTGGGCGCTCTCGTCGGCCTTCTTCGGCTACCTGCACGCCGCCAACCCGAGCGCCACCCCCCTGAGCACCTTCAACGTCGCGCTGGCCGGCCTGATGCTGGGTTTCGGCTACGTGCTGACCGGCGAGCTCGCCATCCCCATCGGGCTGCACGTCACGTGGAACTTCTTCCAGGGCGCCGTCTTCGGGTTCCCGGTGAGCGGGCTGAACGTCGCGGGCGCGACGTTCCTGAGCATCGACCAGGGCGGCCCGACCCTGTGGACCGGCGGCCCCTTCGGCCCCGAGGGCGGGCTGCTCGCCGTCGGGGCCATGGCCTTGGGGATCCTGCTCACGGCGCTCTGGGTGCGCCTCCGCCGCGGCGAGGTCACCGTGCACGCCCAGATCGCCCTGGGTAACGGGCCTGCCCGGTCCGGGGCACGCTCTACCCACGAACCTTCCTCATAGCGGCACGCCAGGAGATCCACCCACCCGAGGGCGAGCCTGCCGATCCCCGGCGCGCAAAGCCGGGCTAGCCGAGGCGTTCGCGCCTCAGGCCCGTTTCATCAGGGCCTTGTAGACCTGGTGGAGGTGGTCTGAGAGGGCGACGACGGCGAAGATGCTGGCCACCAGGCGCGTGAAGGCCGGGGCGAGGACCAGGCCGTAGGTGAAGAAAGAGGCGACCCACTGGCCGACGCAGAAGTGGCAGGTCAGGAGCTCCCCGAGGGACCTCCTCAGGCCGTTGCCCCGCGGCCTCTCGTCCACCTTCTTGGGGCTCTGCTTCTCCTGGAGCTCCGTGAACGGGGCGCGCAGGGGGCTCGTGACCGCGTCGTTCGCCACCAGCATGCTCAGCTTGTGGGTAGCCACCCCGAGCAGCGCTATGTCCCGGGCTTCTATGCGCTCGGGTATCGGCCGCCCGGTCTTGCGCGCGATCAGGAGAAAGAGGGCGAGGATCAGGTTGAATAGCCCCGCCAGCGCGGCGTAAGAAGGCAGGGGCTCTTCCCCGCCGTCATACCCTTCGAATACTCCCTGCGTCGACTCGCCGTTGCTCACGCGTGCTCCTTCGTCTGGGATGTCCCGGCTTCCAACAAGACGCAGGGTCCCTGCAAGCCTCTGCGAGGATATCCCCCACCTCTCGCCGGGTCTAAACATCCCACGAGGCGCAACGGGCACGACAACGGCTGCGTTCAAGTCCGCGCTTTCGGGTATAAGCCGGCAAGGTATATACCGAGGGTGGCTCGCGGCGTGCGAGCGCCGGGAGCCCCACGTATCCCGGAAAGGGCGGTGAGCATGACCGAAGACCAGAACACCCAGCAGGACCCGAAGGGCCAGTACCCGCAGCCGCAGTACCCTGAGCAGACCCAGATGGACCAGCACCCCGGCCAGGAAGCCGAGATGCAGCCCAAGCCCGACTACGGTTACGAGACCTACCGGGGCATGGGCAGGCTCGAGGGCAAGGCGGCGGTCATCACCGGCGGCGACTCCGGCATCGGGCGGGCCGTCGCGCTCGCCTTCGCCCGCGAGGGCGCGGACGTCCTGATCTCCTACCTCTCGGAAGAGGAGCCCGACGCCGAGGAGACCGCGCAGGTAGTCGAGGAGGCCGGGAAGAGGGCCGTAAAGGTGCCCGGCGACATAAGCGAAGAGGCCCAGTGCCAGAGGGTCGTACAGTCGGCCGTAGACGAGTTCGGGAAGATAGACGTCCTCGTCAACAACGCAGCCCATCAGATGACGGTCAACGGCATAGCCGACGTCTCGACCGAGCTGCTAGACCGCACCTTCAAGACCAACATCTACGCCATGTTCTGGACGGTCAAGGCCGCGCTCCCGCACATGCCGGAGGGCGGTTCCATCATCAACGTCGCCTCCATCCAGGCCTACCAGCCCTCGCCAACCCTCCTCCCCTACTCCTCGACCAAGGGCGCCATAGTTACGTTCACCAAGGGCCTGGCGCAGGAGGTGATCCAGTACGGGCTCAGGGCGAACTCGGTGGCGCCGGGTCCCGTGTGGACCCCCATAATCCCGGCCTCGATGCCTGGTGATACGGTCTCTCAGTTCGGCGGCACGAACCCCGTGGGACGCCCGGCCCAGCCGGCTGAGCTCGCCCCGGCGTTCGTCTTCCTGGCCTCCCAGGAGTCCAGCTTCGTCAACGGCGAGACTCTGGGCGTCACCGGCGGGCAGCCTCTGCCGTAGAGAGCACGCTCTCTTCGGGAGCTTTCAGCCCGCTCCGGCCTAGCGGCCTCCGCTCGTCAGCACGCTTCGGCCCGGCTTTGAGCCGGGCCTCGCTCTCAGCTTCTTCCCGCTTGGGGCCTTCCCCCGACGCGCTTTGCGCTGCCGCTTCGGATGGCGTATCGGAGCGTGGCCACAGACGACTAGCTGACAAGCCCGCTTCAAGCGGGCGTGCTGACAAGCGACAGCCGGAGGCTGGAGCGGGCTGAAGTGCTGACAGCTACGGGTCGATCCGTTAGGCTACTCTCGTAAGGAGCGGTCGGGAGCGCCTCTGGGTATCGTCGTCCAGAAATACGGTGGGAGCTCGGTGGCGACGGCGGATCACATAAAGGCCGTCGCCGAGAGGGTGGGCCGTGCCAGGGAATCTGGGCTGGACCTCGTCGTGGTGGTCTCGGCGATGGGGAAGACCACCGACAGGCTCCTGAGGCTCGCCGGCGAGGTGAGCCGGGACCCCTCTCCGCGAGAGATCGACCAGCTACTGGCCACCGGCGAGGAGCAGTCGGTGGCGTTGCTCGCGATGGCGCTGCACGACAGAGGGGTCCCGGCGATCTCTCTCACCGGACCGCAGGCGGGGATGACGGTCACGGGGAGCCACGGCTCCGGCGTCATCTCCGAGATACGGCCCGAGCGCGTGCACGGGCTTCTCAACGAAGGCCACCTCGTCATAGTCGCCGGCTTCCAGGGGATGAACGCTTTAGGCGACGTGATGACGCTCGGGCGCGGGGGGTCGGACACGACGGCGGTGGCCCTCGCAGCGGCGGTGAAGGCGGAGCGATGCGAGATCTACACGGACGTGGACGGGGTCTACACCGCAGATCCCCGCATAGTGAAGGAGGCGCGCCGTATCCCCGTCATCTCCCCGGAGGAGATGGCGGAGATGTCCTGGCGCGGGGCCAAGGTGATGCACCCGCGCGCCGTTGAGCTCGGGGCCCTCTACGGGGTGGAGATACACGTCCGCTCCTCCTTCGATGAAGGCCCCGGCACCGTCATAACGGGAGGAGACGACTTGGAACACCTCGAGACCCGCGAGACCCTGGCCGGCATCGTCCACGACCTGGACGTCTCGCGGGTGACCTTGAACGGCATCCGCACCGGACCCGGAACCCTGAGCCGCGTCTTCGCCCCTCTGGCCGAGAAGGGGATCTCGGTGGACGTCATAGTCGAGAGCGGCGTCAAGGAGGGGAGGGCGGACGTCGCCTTCACCGTGCGGCGCGCGGACCTCGCCGAGGCGAGGCGGCTCGCGGGCGAGGTGGCCTACTCTCTGGGCGGCGAGGTCGAGGGCGAGCGGGACCTCGGCAAGGTCTCGGTCGTGGGGACGGGGATGCTGAACCGCCCAGGTTACGCGGCCCGCATGTTCGCCTCGCTCGGGGAGGCCGGCATCCCGATCCGGATGGTCTCGACCTCGGAGATACAGGTTACTTGCGTGTTGCCCGCCGGGCGGGTAGAAGAGGCGGTAAGGGTCTTGCACAGGGACTTCGAGCTGGAGGAGAGAGATGTTTAGCGGAACTTTCACGGCCCTCGTCACGCCTTTCAGGAACGGCGAGGTAGACGTCGAGGCGCTGGAGGGGATGGTCGAGTTCCAGATACAGCACGGGGTGAGCGGGCTCGTCCCCTGCGGGACCACCGGCGAGACCCCGGCGATGAGCGA
>DATACV010000146.1:0-2848 GCA_036258875.1 Rubrobacteraceae bacterium | reverse complement strand
GAACGCCACCAGGCCGAACCCGATGATGATGATCCAGAAGCCGTACCTGAGCCTCATACCGTCGAGCTGATCCGGCACGAACCACTCCTTTCCTCTGCGGTTGAGTCCCAACCGTACCTAGAACTGAACCAGGCGGGCAGTTCCTTCGAGCGCCACCGCTTCGTAGGTCTGCAGCGGTCCCTCGACGAGGCCGGGGCCACCGATGCTGGTGCGATGGGTCGTCAGGACCGCCAGGGTCGAGAGGCGACTCTCCGTCCCCCCTCTGAGGTTGATCTGCGGTACGAGCAGGGTCACCGTGAGCGTGTGGCGGTCGGGGTTCACCTCCAGGGTTACGGTTACCAGCGCGCCGAGCTCGGTGTCCTGCGAGCGGATATCGTCTCCGGTTACGTTCACGTCGCGCTGCTGGTCCCGGTAGGAGAACTGCGGCTGACCCGTGAGGCTGGTCGTGGAGTAGGTGATCTGCGTGTACTCGCCCGCAAGCTCGAAGAGGTTCGGCTGGGTCGTCTCGTTCTCTGTCGCTGCCATATGCTCCCTACCTCGTCCCTGAACGCCCTCTGTGCCAGGCCGGCGGCAGACGCCGGCACCATCGCCGCCGGAGGAGCGGTGCCGCTCCTGCCGCCATGCAAGCAGGGGGCGATGAATCCGCGATGAATCGGCGGTTTGAGAAGAGGTTCTCAGGTTTCTAGGCATCTAGGGATGCGCTTGTTCGGGCGTTCTCCCTACTCGCTGACCCTCAAAACCTCAGAGCCTCAATGCCTCAGAGCCTCGAGGACTCGTCTCCTGGCGCTGTCCGAAGACGCGCCGGGTGAACGCGTTTTCGAACTTGCGTTCGGGGTCGTGTCTTGCCATGAGGTCCAGGAACCGCCTGAAGTGTTCCCCGTGCAGCCTCGTCATGTCCGCCTCTCCGAAGCTCTCGCAGAACTTCCCCAGGTGGGGTCGGGCCTCGAGCTCTTTGGTGAGCTCCTCGGCGGCTGCGTAGTACCCTTCGAAACCGCGTGAGTCGTTGCAGACCAGGTCTATCCAGGTCGAGCGGCGACCGCGGCCCGCCCCGATCAGGGTCCGGTCGCGCTCCGGCGTGAACCGCACCTCCATGATCATGTACGGCATCCCCGGACGGTATCTCTTCTGGTAGAGGTCGAGGAAGGCCTTGCAGGACTCGAAGGTTCTCTCGAACGGCACCGTGAACTCCAGTTCCTGGTGCAGGTGGTAGATCGACCTGTTGAACGCCTCGTTGCTCTCCAGCACGAAGTTGGACCCGCGTTCGACGCCGTAGAAGAGCGGCGAGAGGAAGCGCAAGAGCCCCGCGTAGGCGAAGAGATTGCCGACCCACGCGGCCAGGAGGGCGTCGGCGGAGATCCTGAGGAACTCCCTGACCTTTCCGAACCTCGTCTTTCCCTCGGGCGTGCGGTTCCAGGTGTTGACGCGGCACTTCTTCGCGAAGGGGAAGAGGTAGAGGCTGAGGTGCTCGTTCTCCTCCAGCAGCCGGTCCAGGTTCTCCTCGACGTAGGAGACGCTCATCGTCTTGACGTCCTGCTCGACGTTGAAGCGCTCCACGGCCTGGACTATCACCTCGGAGATGATCCCCACCGCCCCGACCCCGCCGACCGCAGCCTTGAAGAGATCGTCGGAGGGCCGGCACTCGTGCACTTCCCCGTTGCCGTCGACGAGCTTGAGGCTCACCACAGACTCGCTGACGAACCCCCAACTCCTCCCCGTGCCGTGCACGTCGGTCGAGAGGATGCCGGCGATGCTCTGGGCGTCGTGGGAGGGCAGCGCCTCGAACGCGAGCCCGTCCTCGAGCAGCAGCTTCACTACCTTCCGCACGCGTGTGCCGCCCTTCACGGCCAGCTGGTTCCTCGCCAGGTCTCTCGGAACCACGCCGCTGTAGTCGTCCAGAGAGACCAGCGTCTCCTCCGAGACAACGCCGTCGTTGAAGGAGTGCCCCGACCCGAAGACCCTGACCTTCTCGGACCTCTTGACCAGGTTCACGATCTGCGCTTCGGTGGTGGGACGACCGAACCTCGGCGGCCTGTAGGGGAACCTCCCTGCCCAGTTCTCGAAGACCCCGCCGCTCACCCGGCCTTCCAGCAGCACGAACCTCCCCAGCGTCGCCGCGTAGAGGACGACGTTCAGCGTCGTCTTCGCCGCGCCCCCGAGGTAACTCCCGACGTAGCTCAAAGCTCCCATCTCACCTCCGTTGGTTCTTCGCCTCCCCTAGACATCCGGCGTCACCCGCAGCGTGGGCTCGAGCTTCTCGCCGGCAACCGGGGGGAACACGTGCGGTCCCGAGATGCTCCCTCGCTCCCGGACCCAGCCCGGCGGCTTCGGCAGGCGACCGTAGAGGGCCAGAAGCCCCGCGACGTCGTGGTCGAACCAGCGGAGGATCCAATCGCTGTATCTCTGCGCCGCCGCGCTCTCGCTTGCCTCGTAACAAACGACCTGCGCAATGAGGTGGGCGGCCATCATCCCGGACATGAGCGCCTTGAGCACGCCGTGCGACGAGGCGGGGTCGAGCACCGCGGCCGCGTCGCCGACCGTTGTAGGGAGATCTCAGCAGCGCGTCGGGTACCTGGCGAGTCACTCGATAAGGTCCCTGAAATACTTGCTCAGGAACCGTCCGCCGGGATCATTCTGCTCCCGCAAGGCCAGGAACCGTTTCCAGTCCTCGCCGAGGGTCTGGTAGACGACCTCCCGGCTCAGCTGTTTGGTCTGGTTGAGCAACGGCCGCCCGCCGAACCGGGCGGCGAGGACGTTGAAGCGCCTGTTGAACTCGATCCAGTCCGGGTCGTTCGGGCGCGAGTCCACGACGTCCATCGTGAAGATGTCCTCGGACGAGGAGAACGAGAGC
>DATACV010000145.1:0-5045 GCA_036258875.1 Rubrobacteraceae bacterium | reverse complement strand
CACCGAGGTCTGCCCGGTCGACATACACATCACCGACAACTCCATAATCCCCCTCAAGGAGCGCGTCGCCGACGAGTACTACGACCCCGCGAAGTGGCTCATGCGCAAGATCCGGGGCCGCCCGAACCCCCCGACGAACGCCTCCAGCGACGGTCACTAGAGCTTTCAGCGGTCAGCTATCAGCCATCAGCAGGGCAGTCCGGTCGCTACGTCGCCTCGAGTATGAAAGGCGGTGGCCTGGCGATGATTCCAGGTTCCCATCTGAAAACGGATGAGCTAACGCGGCGACGCCTGGCCCCAGGTGGAGAAGCTGACCGCTGAAAGCTGAATGCTGACGGCCACAAAAAGAGCGGACGACGGGCTTCGAACCCGCGACCTCCAGCTTGGGAAGCTGGCGCTCTACCAACTGAGCTACGTCCGCGTGAGGAGGTATTCTAGCATGCCGGGCGTAGCTCCTTCTCCCCGGTGAACCCGCCGGAATACAGGTTCTGCCCCCGCTGCGCCGGACGTCTCGAGTCGCGCGCGCTCAAGGAAGGCGACCCCGAACGGCTGGTGTGCGGGGCGTGTGGTTTCGTCTTCTACCTGGGGCCGAAGCTGGTGGCTGGGGCCATCGTCGAGTTCGGCGGGGAGATATTACTCATACAGCGCGCCATCGAGCCCGGCTACGGCCTGTGGACCTTCCCAGGCGGGTTCGTCGAGCGCGGCGAGGTTGCCGAGGCGGCCGCAGCACGCGAGACGCTGGAGGAGACCGGCCTCGAGATCGAGATAACCGGGATCGTCGGCCTCTACACCTACGAGGACCAGGTGCCGGCGATAGCGGTCTTCGCGGCTGAGGTAACGGGCGGCGAGCCTGTCCCCCTCGACGAGACGCTCGACGTGAGAGCATTCCCGCGCGACGGGCTGCCCTGGGCCGAGATGGCCTTCCCGAGCACGGAGCAGGCGCTCAAGGACTACCTGCGCGAGCATGGGCCACGTACAAGACGCTCAGATACCCCTTGATGATGCGGCCACCGAACTCCGCGTCGATCAGTTCGGCAATTCCCAGGAAGAGACGCTCCCGAGCAGTGCTGTCCAGGTCTCTGTGGCTGGAGTAGGTGTTCAAGAGTCGGATATAGCTCCCGGCGTCATACGTCGCCTCCCAGCGGTACTTACGAACCTTTACCCTGCCGAACAGGTCCGACTCCTCGATCTCGCCCGTCTTGTCCGGGACCTCTTCGGGACGAGGAGGTCCCTTGTAGTCTTCGTCATCGTCAAAGATCTCTGGCGCCTCGCGCCGGTAGACCTCTTGCGCGGCCTCGAAGAAGCCCTCGCTCTCGTCGCTGTGCACGTGCTCGTTCCAGAACAGGGCGATCGCACCCCCTGACCTGAGCGCCTGGGCAGCCTTCGGATAAGCGACCTTCGGGTCTATCCAATGAAAGGCTGTGGCCGAGGTGACCAGATCGAAAGCTCCCACCTCTGCAGGCCAGTCTTCGAAGGCTCCGGTACGTACCTCGACCTGCGGATAGACAACTAGCCTGCGCCGGGCGACCGCGGCGAGGTTCTCACCGAGCTCGACGCAGAGGATACGATAGCCTCGACGGGCGAGCGGCACCGTGGCCTGCCCTGTGCCGCAACCGATCTCGAGTATCCGTCCCCCTGGTGGCACCCCCGACAGGGAGACCACGTCGTCGAAGAGCGCCTCCGGATAGCCAGGGCGCGCTTCATCGTAAAGCGGCGCTACCCGATCGAAGGTAGCCCGTAGCCGGTTCCTCTCGTCCTTCATGCCCTCGTCTCTCCTCTTGTGCCGCCGGGTTGCGATCCTCCGATCGGAGCATACGCAGTACTCCAAGGACTCACGATCCATTCGAGTTTTCGCGAAAGTTGGTGGGTTGGTAGCGGTAGTCTGGTGATAAGAGACCACGCCAAGAGGGTGCCGACTCACCCGGTCGCCCGGCTTCCGAGAACGCCCGTGATGCTCGAGGCGCTAACTCTTCTCGGAGAGGACCTTCTCGACCGCCGCGACTAGCTCCGCCTCCTCGGCGAGGCGTCCGACGCCGGGCTGCTCCTCGGCGGAGGCCATTATGCCCTCCGCCGGGCCGACGAAGCGGTGTCCCCAGCCCTCCAGGGTCTCGACGTTGCGCCTGGTGGCCGGGCTGTCCCACATCTCCGGGTTCATCGCCGGGGCCCACAGAACCTTCTTGGCGCCGGCGAGGATGGTGGCCGAGAGGAGGTCGTCGCCGAGCCCGATGGCGGCGCGCGCCATCGCGTCGGCGGTGGCCGGAGCGACGACGACGAGGTCCGCCCAGCGGGCTAGAGAGACGTGCTCGACGCGGCCGGAGCGCTCCCACCAGGTCTCGTCCGTGTGGACGTCGTCTCCGGCGGCGATCGCGAGCGTCTCCTCGGGGATAAAGCGGAAGGCCGCCCTGGTGGCGGCTACCCGCACCTCGTGGCCCGCCTCCCTGAGGCGCCGGATCACACCGGGCGCCTTGTACGCCGCGATGCCGCCCGTCACCCCAACCAGTACCTTCGCCACGCCGCCAGTATATCGAAGCGCGAACGAGGCGGACCGCGGAGCAGCGGACGTTGTGGTCAGCGTCTTGCCCCCGGTTACCAGGCTGGCGGTGGGATCCCCACCGTGCCTCTACACTGTCATCCGTTCTTTCCTGTGTAGTTATAACCAGGACGACGAGAAACCGGCCGTTATGCGGCGAGAACATGGTACGGACGTCCCGAGATGGGGTAGTATACGAGCCCCGGTTCGGCGGGAACCGGATAAACCGGGGGCTTGAGAAGCGAAGACCATCGGCGAACGGAGGAACGGAGGCCAGTGGCGACCAAGGCCCACAGCCTGCGCTGGCTGGAGAACATCAAAGAGTCCCAGAGGCTGACCGCCCGCGAGGAGCGGCGCAAGGAAGAGGTGCTCGCCGTGTTCCGCGAGCTCTACGACATCTCTGCCCGCCGCTTCGACGTCCCGGACTTCCTGCCGCGACGACCCTGGTAAGAGCCGGTCGTCGCCAGAAGAGCTCCGCACCAGGAGGTCTCGCCTCCCTGCTCGGCTCGCTAAGATACGGGCGTGAGTAACACGCTGGAGGATAGGGTAGCCGTCGTAACTGGCGCCTCGAGCGGCATCGGGGAGGCGACGGCGCGCGAGCTGGCGTCGCGGGGCGCCGCCGTGGTTCTCGCCGCGCGCGACGAGGGGCGGATCGGGGCCCTGGGGCGTGAGATCTCCGCCTCGGGCGGCCGCGCGCTCGCCGTAAAGACCGACGTCTCCGACGAAGACTCGGTCGAGGCCATGGTGGGGGAGGCCATGGCGGCGTTCGGTTCGCTGGACGTGCTCGTCAACAACGCGGGGCTCGGGCTGTCGGGGCGCGTCGCGGAGCTGCGCGCGGACGACCTGCGCTACGTCTTCGAGGTGAACACCATAGGGCCCCTGAACTGTATCCAGGCGGCGCTGCCGCACATGGGGCGTGGCGGGCGAATAATCAACGTCTCCTCTGTCGTGGGCAGGCGCGCGGTCCCCAAGGTCGGGGGCTACTGCGCTACCAAGTTCGCCCTGAACGCGCTCTCGGACGCTCTGCGCGTCGAGCTCGCCGACCGGGGCATCACGGTGACCACCGTCTACCCGGGGACGACCCGCACCGCCTTCCGCGAGAACTCCCGGCGCACCGGCGACGAGAAGCGCGGCTGGCGCCCGAAAGGTGTGACGCCCGAGAGGGTGGCAAAGAAGGTGGCGGGCGCGGCCGAGAAGGGCCCCCGCGACGTCTACGTGACCCTGCCCGACAAGATCTACGTCGCCGCGACGATGCTCCTCCCCGGCCTCACCGACCGGGCGCTCCGTGCCTGGGCGAGGGACTAGCCAGGTGGGCTTCGAGGAGAGCGCGCTCCTCAGGCTGAGGCGCTACCGCGAGGAGGCGGATCGCTCGCTGGCCCTCACGCGGGAGGCCGAAGAGGCGACCAGGGCGTTCTCCCGGCGGCTCTTCGGCGGGCTCGAACACGTCGCGGCGCTGGCGCGCGGGGCCGGTTTCGCTGTCGAGACCGCGCACGACGGAGAGGTCTTCAGCCTGCGCGTCGCGGCCGGACCCGAGGCGGAGGCCGGCCTGACGCTCGGTTTGCCCCCGGGGGCGGCGGCGGAGACCGACGAGGACCTCATGCACGAGGAGCTCAGCCGCTACACCCTCGACCCGTCCGGTTACTCGGCCCGCATACTCGGCTTCTCGGAGGCCGCCGGCGAAGGGCCGTGCCAGGTCTTCGCCGTCTACCGCGACGGCGTCTGGAAGACAAAGGGGGTACTCGTCGAGAGGGCGCGTGGCCGGGTCGACGACGCAGACGAGGTCCTGAACGGCTTCTGCCTGCGAATGCTCGGGAGGCTCGTAGACCTCGCGGCACCCACGGAGGGCTCGGGCCGTCGCTGGGCCGAGGGTCCGTACGCGCTCGGGGACCTGCTGGCGAAGAAGACGTTCCCTACCCAGACGCGCTGGCTGCGTTAAAAAGGTCTTGAGGTTCTAAGCCATTAGGTCATTAGGGGTGCTTGGCGGGGCTATTTCCCTACCCCCAATGCCTAAACACCTCAAAGCCTAGAGACCTTTCACAAACCGCTTCAGTCGTCGAACCCCCTCACGGAGAGGACCGCGTAGCCGGTGAGACCGCCCCCGGGGGATGGCCGCGGGTCCAGGAGGTTGTGGCGCGTCAGCTCCTCGATGGCCGCGCTTATCTCCTCGTCCGAGCAGTCTTTCAGGGTGTTGCGGAGGTCTTTGCGGTTGACCTCGCCGTGCCCCAGGTAGAAGCAGAGGGCCGCGTAGAGGACGCGCGAGGCGGGGGAGAGGGGGAGGTCCCAGACCTCCGGCTCGTACCAGAAGTCCCCTACCCCCACCGCGTTCTCCGGGCGCGAGGGACGCTCGTCGCGCAGCAGGGTTACCTCCGGGAGTTCCTCTCCCACTAAAGGATGGTGCGGACCGTCTCGCCGACGGCGGGGGTGTGGATCTTGTGGTTCGGGGCGAGCCGGAAGGCCAGGTCGCTTATGCGGCGCTTGGAGCCGTGGATCAGGATGATCTGGCGCGGAGAGAGCC
>DATACV010000144.1:0-3353 GCA_036258875.1 Rubrobacteraceae bacterium | reverse complement strand
CGTCTCGAACCCGAGGCGGCCGCAGGGCGCGTCGTCGTCGCGCACCTCGGCAACGGGGCGAGCATGGCCGCCGTCCGGGGCGGTGTCGGCGTCGACACGACCATGGGGTTTACCCCGACCGGCGGGCTCGTGATGGGCACGAGGAGTGGCGACCTCGACCCGAGCGTGCCGCTCTTTTTGCTGGAGGAGCGGGGCTTGACCCCGGCCGAGGTGAGCGATCTCCTCAACAAGCAGTCCGGCCTCCTCGGCGTCTCCGGGACTAGCGCGGACATGCGAGACCTGCTGGACCGCGAGCCGGAAGACACGCGCGCCGCCGAGGCGGTCGCTCTCTTTTGTTACCAGGCGAAGAAGTTTCTGGGGGCTCTGGCCGCTGCTCTAGGCGGGCTCGACGCCCTCGTTTTCACGGGCGGCATCGGCGAGCACTCGGCAACCGTGCGAGAGCGCGTCTGCGACGGCCTCGAGTTCCTCGGCATCCGGCTCGACCCCGATCGCAACGCGGCGCACGCGCAGATCATCTCCAGCGACGCCGCCGCGGTGACCGTCCTCGTCGTGCCGACCGACGAAGACCTGATGGTCGCCCGCCACACGAGAAGGCTCATCGAGCAGGAACGTTGAGCAGAGAGGAGCAGAGCGTGTACCGTTTCGACCCTACCATCTCCAGCGTGGTCGAAGAATCCGCGCCGCAGCGGACGCTCGCCCCCGAGGAGCGGGTCGAGGGTCCGCTCTCGGCGGAGCAGCTCGCAGGGATACAGCGTTACTGGCAAGCCGCCAACTACCTCACCGTAGGCCAGATCTACCTGCAAGACAACCCCCTCCTGCGCGAGCCTCTGGATCCTTCGCACATCAAGCCGCGCCTCCTCGGGCACTGGGGTACCTCGCCGGGGCTCAGCCTGATCTACGTCCACCTCAACCGCCTCATACGGGAGCGCGGCGCCGAGGTGATCTACCTGGCCGGCCCGGGTCACGGCGGACCGGCCGTCCTGGCGAACGTGTACCTCGAAGGCACCTACTCCGAGGTCTACCCTGAGGTCTCGCGGGACGCCGCGGGGATGCGGCGGCTCTTCAGGCAGTTCTCGACGCCCGGCGGGGTGCCGAGCCACGTCAGCGTCCCCACCCCGGGCTCGATCCACGAGGGCGGCGAGCTCGGCTACGTCCTCGCCCACGCCTTCGGCGCCGCCTTCGACACCCCCGACCTCATAGTCGCCGCGGTTGTCGGCGACGGCGAGGCGGAGACGGGGCCGCTCGAGGGTTCGTGGAAAGGGATCAGCTTCCTCAACCCTGTTCGCGACGGCGCGGTCTTGCCGATCCTGCACCTCAACGGCTACAAGATCGCCAACCCCACAGTCTTGGGGCGCGCCTCAGACGACGAGGTCAGCAAGCTCCTCGAAGGGCACGGCTATGTGGTCCACTTCGTCGAGGGGAGCGACCCGCCGGCGGTGCACCAGGCGTTCGCCGCGACGCTAGACGCCTGCCACGACGAGATCCGCGCGATCCAGCGCGAGGCACGCGAAGGCGGCTTCTCTGGTCGTCCCCGCTGGCCCGCGATAGTGTTGCGTACGCCGAAGGGGTGGACCGGTCCGGGCGAGCTGCACGG
Organism: Rubrobacteraceae bacterium; assembly: GCA_036258875.1. Classification (GTDB taxonomy): domain Bacteria; phylum Actinomycetota; class Rubrobacteria; order Rubrobacterales; family Rubrobacteraceae; genus JALYGY01. The sequence goes on along the minus strand of DATACV010000144.1, from coordinate 1,759 downwards.
CCTGCCTGTCGAGGGCACGTTCCGCTCCCACCAGGTGCCGCTGCCCGGCGCCAGGTCCGACCCCGACCAGCTCGCGATGCTCGAGGCGTGGATGCGCGGATATCGACCCGAAGAGCTGTTCGACGAGACGGGACGACTGATCCCGGAGCTGGCCGCCCTCGCGCCCGGCGGCGATGCTCGCATGGGGGCCAACCCCCACGCAAACGGCGGCAGGGTGCTGCGCGAGCTCGACTTACCCGACTTTCGCGATTACGCCCTCGCGGTAGAACGGCCAGCCACCGAACGCAGCGAGTCCACCCGCAAACTCGGTCAACTGCTAAGGGACACCTTTACCAGGAACGCCGGGCAGGCGAATTTCCGTCTCTTCTGCCCGGACGAGGTCAACTCGAACCGCCTCGGCGCCGTCTTCGAGGTCGAAAACCGCTGCTTCGTAGGCAAGACCCTCCCGATAGACGACCACGTCGCTCCAGACGGCAGGGTCTTCGAGGTCCTCTCCGAGCACCTATGCGAGGGCTGGCTCGAGGGCTACCTGCTCACGGGGCGCCATGGCCTCTTCGCGACCTACGAGGCGTTCGCGATGATCCCCGCCTCGATGATGGTCCAGCACGCCAAGTGGCTCGAAGAGGCGGCGAACCTCCCCTGGCGCGAGCCTATCTCCTCGCTCAACGTCCTCCTTACCTCGACCGCCTGGCGCAACGACCACAACGGCTTCTCCCACCAGGGGCCCGGCCTGATCGACGTTATGCTCTCCAAACGTGGCACCGTGGCGCGCATCTATCTGCCCCCCGACGCCAACAGTTTGCTCTCGGTGGCCGACCACTGCCTCAGGACCCGCGACTACGTCAACCTGATCGTGATAGACAAGCAGCCCCAGCTGCAGTGGCTCGACATGGAGGCGGCGATAGAGCATGCCGCCGCGGGAGCGGGCGCGTGGGAGTGGGCCAGCAACGACGGAGGCGGCGAGCCGGATGTGGTGCTGGGTTGCGCTGGCGACATCCCGACCCTGGAGACCGTGGCCGCCGCCCACTGGCTGCGCGAGAACGCCCCGGAGCTCAAGGTCCGCGTGGTAAACGTCGTTGACCTGATGACGCTCTTCCCCCGCGAGTTCCACCCGCACGGGATGGACGAGACGCGCTTCGTCGAGCTCTTCACGGCAGACAAGCCGGTAGTCTTCGCCTTCCACGGCTACCAGGGGGCGATACACGAGATCGTCCACGGTCACGTGGACGTCGACCGCTTCCACGTCAGGGGTTTCAACGAGCAGGGCACCACGACTACCCCGTTCGACATGGTCGTCCTCAACGGCATGAGCCGCTTTCACCTGGCCGCGGAGGCGCTCCGGCGCGCCGGGGCCGCCTCTGGCTTGCGACCCGGGGATCGTGCCCCCACCCTGATCTCCGAGTGCGAGGCGGCGATCGCGAGGGCCACCGCCTATACGAGGGAGCACTTCGAGGACCCGCCCGAGATACGCGACTGGACCTGGACACCATGAACCCGCCGACAGAGACCCTAATGATGGGATTCCTCAGGGATCAGGATCGAGAAGGCTGGCGGGGTGAAAACAATGGAGCATAAAGATTTCCGCATACTCGGCCTCGCCGGCAGCCTCCGGCGGGCCTCCTTCCACCGTGGCATCGTGAGGGCGGCGCACGAGGTGGCTCCGGAGTGGATGAGTTGCGAAAACTTCGATCTCGCCCGGATACCGTACTTTAACCAGGATCTCGAGGATGAGGGCAACCCCGAGCCCGTGAAAGAGCTT
>DATACV010000143.1:0-5343 GCA_036258875.1 Rubrobacteraceae bacterium | reverse complement strand
GGAGCGGCTACTCGCTCGCCCAGCAGCTAGAAGCCCTACGCGACCATTGCGAGCGCGAGGGGTACGAGGTCCTCGAGGAGGTCACGGACCCCGGCCAGAGCGGCGCCAGCCTTGAGAGGCCGGGGATGGAGCGCGTGAGGGACCTCGTGGCCGCGGGGGGCGTCTCGGTGGTGCTCGCCCAGGACAGGGACCGCTTCGCGCGAGAGCCCGCCTAAGACTACCTCCTGAAGAGGGAGTTCGAGGAGCTCGGGACGAAGATCCGGGCACTGAATGACCGTGGGGACGAGAGTCCGGAAGGGGAACTCACGGACGGCATCCTCGACCAGCTCGCCAAGTACGAGCGGGCGAAGATGACGGAGAGGACCCGCCGAGGGAAGCTCAAGAAGGCACGGGAGGGCAAGGTCATAGCCACCAACCGCCCGCACTACGGCTTCCGCTACAACGACTCCCGAGACAACTACGTCGTGGTCGAGGAGGAGATGCGCGTGGTTGCGCGCATCTTCCGCATGGTCGGGGAGGAGGGGGCGAGCCTCCTACGGGTCAAGCGCACCCTGGAGCGCGAGGGCATCCCGAGCCCGAACGGCAAGCGTATCTGGGGCAAGTTCTTCATCCGCGAGTGCATCAAGGACGACGCGTACAGGGCGCACACCTTCCAAGAGCTCGAGGGCCTGGTGGAGAAGGGGCAGATGGCGTCCGAAGTGGCGACAAAGCTCGACCCCGCGAAGCGCTACGGCGTCTGGTGGTTCAACCGCCACCGCACCACCACGACCCAGGTGGCCGTGCAAGACGGCGAAGGGCGCAAGCGCTACCGGAGACGGACCAGCTACGCGCCGAAGCCGGAAAGCGAGTGGATAGCCGTGCCCGTCCCCGACGCCGGCATTCCGCGCGAGTGGGTGGACAGGGCCCGCGAGGCCGTGGCGAAGAACAGGAGCCTCTCGAGGAACGGTGGGCGAGCCTGGGAGCTTTCCGGGGGCATCGCCCGCTGCGCCGAGTGCGGCTGGACCATGAGGACCGCGACGGTGACGAGCGGCAACTCCCCCAAGGTCAACCTCTACTACCGCTGCCCGCAGGTGTACCTGAACCCCGGCGCGTGCTCCAACCGCAAGTCCCACCGCGCCGACAGGCTGGAGCCCCTGGTGTGGGACTACGTCTCCGGCGTGATGAAGGACCCCGAAACGCTGCGCGACGATCTCGACAGGATGATAGAGCTCAGGCGTCGCGACACCCGGGGGGAACCCGACAAGGAGCGGAAGCTGTGGGCCGAGAAGCTCGCCGAGGTGGACGGCAAGAGGGCGCGCTACCAGGAGATGGCAGCCGAGGCCCTGATAACCTTCGAGGAGCTCAGGGCACGGCTCGCCGAACTCAATGAAGCGCGCGAGACGGCCGAGCGGGAGCTCGCCGCCCTCCGCGGCCACGAGGAGTACATCCTCGCCCTGGAGCGCGAACGGGACGCGTTGCTCGACTCGCTCGAGGCAGAGGCCCCCGAAGCGCTCGACCCCCTAGAGCCGGGTGAGCGGCACCACTGGTACAGGCTGCTGCGCCTTGAAGCGGACGTGGACAAGGACGGTAACGTAGAGGTTAGCTGGTCAGGCGCCCCTGATGGCGAGGGCGTTTGTCAGAATGAAACGTTATCACCATCGCCATACTTGGCATCCTCGTCGCCATAACCGTGATCGTCCTGCTCGCCCTACTGGAGCGCTGGCGGGTGGAGGCTGCCGCCAGACAGTTCGCTACTGACCTGCGCCTCGCGCACACCAGGGCGACCAACCAGCTCACGGATTGGCGCGTGGTCTTCATGCCGGACGGCTCGCCGGTCAGCGGCTGCTCGTCGGTGGATTACTGCATGATCAAGCTGCGCGCCCCCTACGAGGCCGGCGACGCCGTGCCGGCGATGGACCCGGAGACGCCCCCGGCCCCGCGCGAGCTCCCCGAAGGCACGAAGATACGGGAGGTGACCTTTGACGCCGACTGCTCCGCCGGCGACGCGGGGGCCGCCATACCGCCCAGCAGTTGCGGCGGCACGCGGACGCTGGAGTTCAGCTCCAACGGGACGGTCCGGACCCTGCGCCCGGGGCAGAGCGGCACGGTCAGGATCAGCTCCGACGACGGCAGCCCCTTCTGCGACGTGGTCTTCAACTCCGCCACCTCGCGGATAAGGATCGATCCCCTTGCCTACTAGCCGCAGGGAGTCCGGCTACTCGCTGGCGGAGGTGCTGGCGGCGATCGTCGTCCTGACCGTCGCCATCATCCCGATGGTAGGCATGTTCGACGCGGCGCTCGGGGCGGTGACCGCGAGCGGCGACTACGACGCCGCGCGGGCGTGCGCCGGGCAGGAGCTCGAGCAGATCAAGAGCCTCTCCTACGAGACCGTGGCCGGGGGGCTGCCGGGCGGCACCTGCGCGCCCTCAGGGTTCGCCTACGAGGTGGACACCGAGTTCGTGGACGCGGAGCTGCAACCGGTCGAGGGGGATCGGGGGCTGGCGAAGGTAACCGTGACGGTGCGGTGGGACGGCGGCGACTCGTACGGCGTGACGGGGGTCGTCTCCAGGTGGTGAGGCCCGCCGGTACAGGGCGAGGCTGCCCGAGCTACGAGAGCGGCTTCACGCTCGCGGAGGTGCTCGTCGCTATGACCATGACAGTCACCGTGCTCTTCGCCCTCTACGCGATCTTCGACACGAGCGTCCACATCTTCCGCTACGGCAACGACGAGCTGGAGGCCCTCGAGAGCGCGCGGCTGGGTCTGGCGAGGATGGAGCGCGAGATCAGGGCCGCCTACCCGCACGACGGCGGCACCCTCATCGACGCCGGGGGTACGGACGAGATCTCCTTCCACAACAGACCCGATAGCGGGCCGCCGCGCACGATCACCTACAGCCTGAGCGACGGCTCGAGCAGCTACCTCCGCAGAAACGGCCAGCGGATGGCGGGTCCCCTGGACGGCCCCGAAGGCGTCAGGTTCGCCTACTGCGCGACCCCGACGAGCTGCTCGTCTCCGATGGCCGACGAGCCCGAGACCTATCTGGTGCGCATCACGATCAACGCGAGGGTTCCCGGGGAGATGGACGCCACCCGGACGCTCACGACCGACGTGTTGCTCAGGAACAGGTAGTCGTGCGCAGGATGCTCGCGGACGAGTCGGGAGCGGCCCTGGGCCTCGCCGTCATCCTAGTAGTCGTCATCGGGGTCATGGGGGCGGGCCTGCTGACCCCCATGACCGCGGACCTCGAAGCGATGGCCGAGGCCAACCGCGGGCAGCGGGCCTTCGAGATGGCGGAAGCCGGGGTCGAGGTCGCCAAAGCGCGCCTCGCCGAAGCCCCCGACCTCGCCGAATGGTCTTCGGGCGAGCTGCGCGTTGAAGGCGTCGAGGAGGGCTCCGTCTTCGTCACCGTCGAGCGGCTGGGCCCGGAGGAAGGCGCGCGCTTCGCGGCTACCTCGACCGGGCAGTACGGAGGCGCGAGGCGCAAGATCGAAGCCACCTTCGAGGTCGCAGGCGGCGCGCCCAGGCTCCTCACGTGGCGGGAGGTATACGTGTAGGGGTCGTTCGCGAACGACCCCTACTCGGGGCCTTCCTCCCTCTCGAACGGGTTCTCCGTCGGGGCGTCGGGGTCGAAGACGTAGGGTTCTAGGCGGGAGGAGCCGCAGGCGGGGCACTGGACCTGATCCTCCTCGGGGTCCTCCGTCTTGAGGCGCACCTGGTGCTCGGAGAACACCCCGTCGCACACGCGGCATACCAGCCGGGTCTCGCTCATGCGGCGCTCCTTCCTCTCGCCTAGGATGGGCAATATATACCGCGGCCGACCGCGAAGCGACGGGCCGCCCTAGGCCCGCCTCCAAACATCTAAACCCGCCCTTAACCGTTCTCTCTTTCGGGCGCCCGTTGCCGCCTGTAAACTGCAAGTCGCTCGGTAGGATGTTTGGTGGGGTGTTTATGATCTCTGGGGAAGAGACTGTGGCTTTCGTCTGGCGGTGCCCGGACTGTTCGGGGGTGTACGATGGCGAAGGCTTGCTCTTCTTGCACACGGACGGGATGCACTGGTACTGCTCGTGCGGCGGACGGCTGGTCGAGGACGTGGAGCCTGCTACGGAGCGGCATTGCAGGCTGGTGATCCCGGAGCACCTGAGGGGAACCTCGCTGCACCGCCAGCTGGAGTGGCGGGAGGCCGGCGAGGTCGTCGAGGTAACGGTCGGCGGCGGGCGGGTCCGGCACATCAGCATCTTCTGCGACAACTGAAGCGTCAGCACGCTGCCTTCGGCAGCTTTCAGCTCGCTCCAGCCTCCGGCTTCCGCTCTCAGCGCGCTCAGGCTACGCCTTCGCTCGTCAGCACGCTTCGGACCTGAAAGTCCTCGCTCTCAGCTTCTTCGCGCTTTCGGCCTCCCCCCGACGCGCTTTGCGTGGCCGCTTTCGGATGGCGTGCCGGAGGGCGGCCCGAGACGACTTGCTGACAAGGCGCCTGGCGAAGCCTAGGCGCCGTGCTGACAAGCGAGGGCTGGCGAAGCCTGCCCGAAGCGTGCTGAAAGCGGAGCCCAGCTGCAAGCCGGGCGCAGCGTGCTGAGAGCCTGCGAAGCAGGCGTGCTAGCGACGGCGAAGCCGGAGCGTGTTTAGAATGCGGCCGTGGAGCAGAGAGACGAAAGGGACGCTGTCAGGATCGGGATGATCTGGGGCGGCATCGGGGCCGTGGTCGGCTTCCTGACGTCCCTGCTCGGCTCCCTGGTAGGCATACTGGTCGCGGGCTTCGTCGGCATCTCGTGCGGCAGGCGTGCCGCCGAGGCGGATGCCGGCAGGCGCTCGGGGGCGCTCTCGGGCCTGGTCGGCGGGGCCGTGGCCGCGCCGGCGTTCGTGATCGGGGCCTCCGCCGGGGCGCTGGTCGCAGCGCGCGCGATAGGCTCGCCTCGCATCGCCGCAACCCTCTCCGAGGTGCTGGGGACGCAGGTCTCCTCGGAGGAGGCCTGGCAGATCTTCCTGCTCAGCATCGTCGTCGCGGCCGTATTCCAGGCTGTCGTCCTGATCCTCGCCGCGACGGCCGCCGGAGCCTGGGCGACGAGGAAGTGAATAGGCTTCAGGTTTCAGGTAGTTCGCTGATGCCTGATACCTGAAGCCTTCTTTACTCTTTCTTCGCCGCCTCGGCGGCGCCCTCGCCGAAGACGAAATCCTCCTCGTCGGGACGCGCGACGCCGGCCTCGGCGAGGCGCCTGTCCTTCTGGTACTTCCTTATGGCTGCCTTCAGGGTGCCGAGGCCTAGAGTCGCGCACTTGGGACGGGAGGCCACGATCTGGCGCCCGAGCTGCTCGATCATCTCGTTGTAGTCCATCTCGAGGACCTGGTCCATCGTGAGATCGCCCCTG
>DATACV010000142.1:0-1752 GCA_036258875.1 Rubrobacteraceae bacterium | reverse complement strand
TCCGGCGGAGCTTCGCTTCAGGCACCGCGGCCGGACGCCGCCCGCCGTGGCTGCCAGAGGGCCGCGTAACGCCACCGCCCGACCCCGAGCATGGCCCGGAACGAGCCGGTAAGGCCTTCGCGGGCCGCCGGGAGATCCCCGCGTAGCCACCGGTCGAGCCTCGCCCCGACCCGCGCGTACTCGCGCTCGAAGTTGGGGTCGCCGTAGCGCCGCGGCAGACGCTCCAGCTCCCGGTGGCGCGCGCGGGACTCGGCGACGAGGGCGTCGAGCCTCGCCAGAGTGTCGCGGTTGAGCCAGATCTCCTGCTGAACGTAGTGCCTCTCGAGCTCGTCTATGGAGGCCTCTATCTTCTTCGCGGGCAGCTCCCCGGTCGGGCCGGGCTCGCGGATGTACGCTAGCGCCGCCTCGAACTCCTCTGCCAGCGAGACGACGAGCGACTGGACGCGCTCGACTACCTCCACCCGGCGCCCGTAGCCGACCTCGTGCTCCGTACGCTTCCGGGCAAAGTAGTACCCGACGAACCCTCCTACGCCGGCGAAGACCAGGTACGACAGCGCCCCCGCGGCCAGACTCTGCAACTGGCCCACCTCAGGCCCCGCCCCCGGCGGTCCTTTTCTTCCCGGGCGGATGCACCACGTAGACCACGCGCCCTTGCACCCTCACCTCCTCGGCCGGCAGCGCCAGCTCCTCGTGGAGGTCCCCGTTCTCCGGCCTTGTCCGCACCTTCTCCCCGTCCTCGTAGAGCCGCTTCACGGTTACCTCTTCCCCGTCCCTGAGCAGGGCGGCGGCCTCGAGACCACGCCCCGCGGCGATCCTACCCATCAGTGCCGTCCGCCCGGCAGCCTCCCACCGCGAGATCCTCACCCCCGCCACCATCCCCACCTTAGCGCAGCCGATAGTACCTGTCAAACATTTGTTTGATACGAGAACCCAGAGGAGGGCTCCCCTGGTTGGGGAGCCCTCGCTTTCGGTGGCGTGCGGCGGTCCTACTGCGTGGCGGGCACCTTCGCCTTGAAGGTCATGGCGTCGCCATCGCGGGCGATGAGGACGGTGTCGCCGGAGCCGAACTCGCCGCCGATGATACGGCTAGAGAGAGGGTTCTCGATGTGGCGCCGGATCGCGCGTGCGAGCGGACGGGCGCCGAACTTCGGGTCGTAGCCCTCCCTGGCGAGGAACTCCTTGGCTGCCTGCGTAACCTCGACGGAGACCTTCTGGCTCTCGAGGTGCTTGTTCAGGCGCCGGAGCATGATGTCAACGATCTCGAGCACGTCCTCCCTGCTGAGGGGTTGGAAGACGATGATCTCGTCTATGCGGTTGAGGAACTCGGGCCGGAAGCTGCGCTCCAGCGCCTCCCTCGCGCGCCGCTCGGTCTCGCGGAAGTCCACGCCGTCCTTCGCCGTGAAGCCGAACTGCCTGTCGGAGACCAGGTGCTGGCTGCCGACGTTCGAGGTCATGATGATGACCGTGTTCTCGAAGTTGACGGTCCGGCCCTGGGCGTCCGTGAGGCGCCCGTCGTCCAGGATCTGGAGCATCGTGTTGAAGACGTCGGGGTGGGCCTTCTCGATCTCGTCGAAGAGCACTACCGAGTACGGCCTACGCCTGACCTGCTCGGTGAGCTGGCCTGCCTCGTCGTAGCCGACGTAGCCGGGAGGGGCGCCTACCAGGCGGCTCACCGTGTGACGCTCCTGGAACTCGGACATGTCTATCCGGATCATGGCGTCCTCCTCGCCGAAGAGGTACTCGGCGAGGGTA
>DATACV010000141.1:0-1519 GCA_036258875.1 Rubrobacteraceae bacterium | reverse complement strand
GCTCCTCCTCATGCCCCTCACGAAGTTCGTCGGGCCTACGGATCCGCGCTGGCTCTCGACGCTCGATCGCATCCAGGCCGAGCTGACCTACGACACGCTCGTGGACCGCTACAAGACTCACGAAGCAGCCCCCGACGGCCTAAGGGGTGACGAGGGGAGCTTCAGCCTCTGCTCCTTCTGGCTCGTCGAGTGCCTGACGCAGGCGGGTCGCCTCGACGACGCCAGGCTCGCGCTGGAGAAGATGTTCTCCTACGCCAACCACCTCGGGCTCTACGCGGAGGAGATCGGGCCCGGCGGCGAGGCCCTGGGCAACTTCCCGCAGGCCCTTACCCACCTCTCCCTCATAAGCGCCACCGTGCACCTCGACCGCGCCCTCGGCGCCGCATAGGGTGCGTCCTCCGCTCTTCGAGGCCGTCCCCAACTTCAGCGAGGGACGCGACGGGGAGAAGATCTCGCGCATCGTCGCCGCTGTCGGGGCCGTCGAGGGCGTCCGCGTCCTCGGCCTTCACTCTGACGCGGACCACAACCGGAGCGTTCTGACGCTCGCCGGCGAGGAGGGACCCGTTCTCGAGGCCGCCGTCGTCCTGGCCGAAGCCTGCGCGGGGGAGATAGACCTGGCCTCGCAGACGGGGGAGCACCCCAGGATGGGCTCGCTCGACGTGCTGCCCTTCGTACCCCTCGAAGGGGCGACGCTCGAGGACGCCGCGCGCCTGGCCCGCAGGGCTGGGGCGAGGATCGGGGCGCTCGGGCTCCCCGTCTACCTCTACGAGGCAGCGGCGAGCGCGCCGCACCGGCGCAACCTGGCCGACGTCCGCCGTGGCGGCTACGAGGGCCTCGCCGCCAGGATGGAAGACCCCCGCTGGCACCCCGACTTCGGCCCGGGGGAGCTCGATCCTCACAAGGGAGCCGTCGCCGTCGGCTCTCGTCCCTTCCTCGTGGCCTTCAACGCCTACCTCGACACCGACGACGTGGAGGTCGCCAGGGCTGTGGCCCGGGAGGTAAGGGAGCGCGACGGCGGGCTGCCAGGCGTCAAGGCGCTCGGGCTGAAGGTCGGGGGCAAAGCGCAGGTCTCGATGAACCTGACGGACCTGGAGAAGACCCCCATACCGGTAGCGCTCGAGGCGGTGAGGAACGCGGCCGCCGGGCACGGGGCCTCGGTCGAGGCGACCGAGCTTGTAGGGCTCGCGCCGCTCGAGGCGCTTCTACAGACGGCAAGGCACTACCTGAAGCTGCGGGGACTCGAGAGAGAGCACATACTGGAGGCTGCGCTCTGGGATGCGCGGTAACGGGTCGCGGCATGCTAGTCTGAGGCCACCCCGGAGAGGAGGGTTTCGATGAACGCTCGCAAGATCAAAGCGGCGGCGGTGCAGATGTCCTCGACGCCCGACAAAGAGGAGAACAAAGAGACTGCGGAGGCACTTATCCGGGCGGCGGCGTCCTCGGGCGCCGATCTCGTGGCGCTGCCGGAGCTGTGGAGCTGCCACGGGCTCGACGAGGTCTACCGCGAGAACGCGGAGCC
>DATACV010000140.1:0-10567 GCA_036258875.1 Rubrobacteraceae bacterium | reverse complement strand
CACCCGCGAGGTCCTGGTCGTTGTCGGAGTTCCTCTGTATGGTGAGCGAGGCCTGGACCTGGTCGGAGTCAACCCTGTCTATGTCCCCACCGACCGCGTCCGCGGCGAAGGCCGGGACGGCAGCCACCAGCATCAGCGCCACGGCATCGAGGTCATGCTCACGAACTTCTTCATCTCTCGTTCCCTTCTCTTCGGTGCTCTAACGATCTCCGTTCCCTGCCGTTTTTTCCTGCTACAACCTTCACCTCGCTTCCTGATATACGATCTTCCGTGTTGAATATCTACTACGTTGCATCCGGACCGCCGCATCACTCGAACCGGATATTTTTTCTCGTCGAGCGCGGAAAGGGGCCTGCCTGGAAATGGAGGAGCCTGTAGCGATCCGGAGTGGAGCAGTGGGGCACGCTGTGGAACGAAGAGCCGCAGCGTGAGATATTGGGCTCACTCTCGAGGAAAGGTTCTTGGCCGAATGTTAGGGGGAGAGATGCAGGCCGGACGCGAGGCGCAGGAGAGCACGCCGCGGCCGTTGCCGGCGGACACAGTGTGGGTGCGGTTCGTGTTCGTGGATCACGCGGGCATCCCGAAGACGAAGGCGGTCCACCGGGACGGCTTCGAGAAGAGGGTGAGAGCAGGGGTGGGGCTAGCCAAGGGGGTGCTGGCGCTGGACCCAAGCGGGGCGCTGCACCCTGAGTCGGGGCTCAGCCCGGTGGGGGAGTGCCGCCTCGTACCCGACCTCTCGACCCTCACCGCGCTCCCGTTCGCCCGCGGCCAGGCGATGGTCGCCTGCGACATGACGGAGCCGGACGCGAGTACGCTCTGGGACGGGTGCCCGCGCGGGGCGCTGCGGCGGGTGCTGGGGCGGCTCGCCGATAGGGGGTACGGGTCGGTCGCCTCCTACGAGGCGGAGTTCTACGTGTGGGGTCCGGACGGCCCGCTCGACAGGACGCCTTACGCGGGGAGCTTCGCGCTGACAGCGGCGGCGGAGTTCGTCGCGGAGCTCGCGCAGACGCTGGAGGAGATGGGCATAAGGCCCGAGCAGTGCCACGCCGAGGTGGGGCACGGGAACCTGGAGCTCTCGGTGGGGGAGGCCGAGGCTCTGGCCGCCGCGGACCGGCGCGTGCAGGTCCTGGAGGCGATCCGGGGCGTCGCGCACCGCCTGGGCCTCGAGACCACGATGGCCCCGAAGCCGTACCTGGACGCAGCCGGCAACGGCCACCACCTGCACGCGAGCTTATACGAGGGCGATGCTCCGGCGCTCTTCGGCGCCTCGGGCGCGTTGAGCGATGCCGGCTCAGGGTTCGTCGGCGGGGTTCTGGAGCACATACCCGCGGTCATGGCGTTCACCGCGGCGAGCCCCAACTCATACCAGCGTCTCGCCCCCGGCATGTGGTCTTCTGCATACGCGTGCTACGGGCCGGACAACAGGGAGGCCGCCGTCAGGCTCGCCTCGCCCGTGGCCGGGGCGGAGTCCGCGACCGCGAACGTGGAGATCAAACCCGTCGACGCGACGGCGAACCCGTACCTGGCCCTGGCCGCCGTCCTCGCCGCCGGGATGGACGGGATGGAGCGGGGCTTGAACCCCGGCGAGCCGACCACGGTTGACCCGGCTGCCTTGAGCGACGAGGAGCGAGATTCAAAGGGCATCTATCCCCTGCCCGCCAGCCTGGACGAGGCTCTGGACTCGCTGGAGAGGGACGAGGTGCTGGTCGAGGCGCTGGGCGAGCAGGTCGTGCGCACCCACCTCGCCGTGGGCCGCGCTCAGGCTGCGATGGCGCGGGAGCTCTCGCCGGAGGAGATCGCGGCAGCGGCGGCGATGAACTACTGATGGCTCGCGCGGAGACCGTGGACCTGCGGGACGTGCCCGTGGTGGACAACCACTGCCACGGCATCCTGCGCTCGCAGGGCTTCGACGACCTCGCGAGCTGGCGGCAGGCCTTTACCGAGTCGTCGGATCCCGGGATGCCGCGCGAGCACGTCGCCACCACCGCTTTCTACAGGCGTATGATCCGCTCCCTCTCCGCCTACTTCGACTGCGAGCCCGACGAAGAAGCGGTCTTCGCAGCCCGCGCGGGCTGGGACGCAACCGAGCTGACCGGCGAGCTCCTCAGGGCCGCGAACGTCGAGACCCTCCTCGTAGATACCGGCTTCCCACCCCCCGAAGAGGTCCTGCCGGCAGACGAGTTCGCGAAGCTCGCGGACTGCCGCACGCAGCCGATGCTGCGGCTTGAGATCCTGATGCAGCGCCTGCTCGCCGAGCACGACTCTCTGGGCGAGGTCAAGGAAGCGCTCGCGGCGGCGCTGGAGGACGTGCGGGGTCAGGGCTACGTCGCGCTCAAGAGCATAGTCGCCTACCGGACGGGGCTAAATGTCGGGGTGTGGACGGAAGAAGAGGCGGAGGCCTCGCTGCGCGAGTACCGGCGTGACGCCGCGGGGGGGTCAGGGCGGCTTGCGCACAAGCCGCTGCTGGACACGCTGTTGCACGCGGCGTTCGCCGAGGCAGCGAGGCAGGAGGTGCCTGTCCAGTTCCACTGCGGCTACGGCGACGCGGATACCGACCTCCGGCTCGGCAACCCGCTGCACCTGCGCGCCGTGCTGGAGAGGCCGGAGTACCGCGCCATGCCGGTGGTGCTGCTGCACGAGTGCTACCCGTACACGCGGGAGGGCGGGTACCTGGCGGCCGTCTACGAGAACGCCTACCTGGACCTCTCGTACGGCATCCCCCTTCTAGGTTTCGGCGAGATGCTCTCCTTCACCCGCCAGGCGCTCGGCGTCGCCCCGACCTCCAAGCTGCTGTACAGCTCAGACGGCATAGGGGTGCCGGAGCTCCACTGGATGAGCGCCGCGGACGGGCGGCGCGTGCTCGGCCTGGCGCTGGAGGAGCTGGTCGCGCACGGGGAGATGAGCATCCCGGAAGCCGAAGTCGCCGGCGAGAGCGTGCTGCGCGGGAACGCGCTAAAGCTGTACCGGCTCCATCAAAGGCGTTAGCAAATGGGATGCGCCCTGGGTGGGGCGAGGCTTTCAGGCATTGAGGTTTTGAGGGTTGGGAAATCGCGCCCCGCCAAGATCACTCCTGAATACCTAAGAACCTAAGAACCTAAAAATTTGAGAACCTCAAGACCTCCTCCCTGACAGTTCGTACTATCCGCAAACCGTTCTAGACGGAGGTACGGCTACGACGTTGGCGGGAGCTCCGCGAACTCGTAGCCGTACCTCTCGGTAAAGGCAGCGAGCCTCTCCCGGACCGCCGGGTCCGTCGGCTCCGCCTGCAGCGGCATGCGCCCCTCGGCCGCCTCCTCGAAAAAGCGGTCCATCCCCCCAGGGGAGAAGATCAGCAGTACCCTGGTCGGCTCCGCCCCCGGGTTCGAGGGTTGGTGAACGACGCCGCGCGGCACCACCACGAACGAGCCGGCGGGCGCCGTGATCTCGCGCTCCCCCACCCGCACGGTCAGCTCCCCCTCGAGGACGTAGAAGGCCTCCTCGTGGTCGCGGTGGATGTGGGGCCGGGGTCCCGGAGAGGCGGGCGGGAGCGTGTTGTCGTGGACCGAGTATCCGCCCCCGGTATCCCTGTCGCGGACCTTGACCACCATACGCCCGCCAATCGGGTTCGGGAGAGCCTTGCCATCGTCCGGTCCAACGAAGAGCCCCCCATCCTCAATCGCCATCGTCGCACTCCTTCCCGTATGGTGTTCCCGCCCCGCGCATGTTCGTCCTGCCCCGCAGCCGGGTCAAGCCTACACTGGTTCCTCGGACGATAAACGTGACCCTCGAGGGTCACGTCCCCGCTACTGCGATGACCACATTCGCCGGGAACGGCTACACTATTCCCGCGCTCGCAGGCCCGCGACGAAGGCGTGAAGGAGCCGGTCGAAGCTCTCGTCCAGGTCGAGCGGTATGCCGAACCCGCCGGCTACCTCGAGCGTGGCGAACCCGTGGACCACGCTCCTGAGGCCCCGCGCTGCGTGCAGCGCCTCCTCGCCGCGCAGACCGTAGGAGGCGAGCACGGCCAGCACCGCCTCGAACGCCTCTCTCTCTGCGGCCTGGAAGTCCGGATCTTCGGGGTAAGCGAGCCGGGAGGACGGGACCGTTGCGGCGTACAGCCCGGGACGCTCTCTGACGAAGTCGCGGTAGGCACGGGCGACCGCGAAGGTCGCCTCGTCGGTGGTCTTTCCCATGGCGGCGCGCCCGATCCGCCTCCCTAGCTCGCGCAGCCCGAGCAGCGCGAGCTCGCGTCGCAACCCCTCGAGGCCCACGACGTGGTTGTAGAGCGACGGCGTGCGCACCCCGAGCCTGGAGGCGAGCTGCGCGAGCGTGAAGTCGTCCAGCCCCTCCTCGTCGGCGAGGGAGGCGGCGGCCTCGACCACCGTCTCCCTCGTCAGCCCCGGCCTCGGCGCCACCTACAGCCGTCCCAGGTGCGTGTCCTTGAACTCGATTGGATACTTGAGACCATAGCCGACGAGGCGGTCCATGCCGATGTGGGCAAACCACACCAGAGCTACCGACAGTGCTAGCGGGCTTCCTCCCAGCAAACCGAATGCGCCCAGCGCAGCCGGCAGCGGGTACGCGTGGAATACGTTGTAGATGGCAGCCCCGACACGCGGTCCGGCGAGGTAGCCCAGCATCGACAGGTCGGGTGCGAGGAGCAGCAGCGCGAACAGCAACCAGCTTCCCCCGTTCACCCAGTAGAGCAGCACGCTCGTGAGAAGCAACGTAGCCCCCTCCGCCCGAAGCAGAACCACCGGACGCGAGAACCCGAGCAGCGCCGGCATCCTCGTCTCACCCCCGCCTTCGCGAGCGGTCGATATCATGATCTGCTCCTCTCCGCGGATCCTGCTCCGCATCGTTTTACTAACATGATTAGATTATAAACTAATAGCGTTAGTAAATCAAGTAAGGCGGGAGGGGGCGGTTACCTGGTCTGGAGGGCGAAGGTTTTGCGCGTCAGACGTGGTGCAGGTGCCTGGTGCTGACGAAGCCGACTATGGCGACGAGTACGGCCTCAAGTCCAACGGGCAGGTCCCGGTGCCTCGCGCCGGTCCTGGACGGTATTGCCGCCGGCGCCCGGACGTCCCTCGAAGAGCTGCTTGTGGACGGCCATGCCCGAGATCATGGCCGCGACGAAGACGAACACTGGGGTGAGTCCAGTGGCCAGCGCCGCGACCGCGGGACCGGGACAGAATCCCACCAGCCCCCAGCCGACGCCGAAGAGCGCTGCGCCTCCGACCAACCTGGCGTCCACGGCGCTCTTCCTCGGCAGATCGAACCCGTCGGCCAGGACGGGGCGTTGCCGCCTGGGGATGATGCGGAACGCGGGGACGGTGACGAGCAGCGCGCCGCCCATCACGAAGGCTAGCGTCGGGTCCCAGTCGCCGGCCACGTCGAGGAAGCCGATGACCTTGGCCGGGTTCATCATCCCCGAGACGGCGAGCCCCAGGCCGAAGATCGCGCCGGAGAGCAGGGCGGCGAGCACCCGTAGCGTTCCGGACCCCATCAGAGGACGTGGCGGGTGAGGAACACGGTCAGTATCGCCACGCCGAAGAAAACCGAGGTAGCGACGACGGAGCGCCTGGAGAAGCGCGCGAGGCCGCAGATGCCGTGGCCGCTGGTGCAGCCGGAGCCCAGCCTGGTGCCGAAGCCCACCAGGAGACCCCCGGCCACGACGACCGGCAGGGACGTCCTGACCTCGACGACGGAAGCGGCGCCCGCCGAGATCGCGTAGGCGAGGGCGCCTAGCACCAGGCCGGCGACGAACGCCGCGCGCCAGCCAAGGTCCCGCCCCCCGAAGGCCAGCAGACCGCCGACGATGCCGCTGATCCCGCCGATGCGTCCGTTCAGGACCAGCAACAGCGTTACCGCCAGGCCGATGAGCAAGCCGCCGACTAGCCCGCTTACCGGCGTAAAGTTCTCCATCACTGCCTCCGCTAGTCTTCCGGGCGCCGCAAGCATAGCGCCGCGGTCTCGACCGCGCAACCGCCAGCCCGCGAGGGCATCAGGCGTCGATCACGACGTCGGAGAGGGGGCTGCCGATGCAGATCAGGCGATAGCCCTGCTCCAGCTCGTCGTCGGAGATCGCGAAGGCCAGGTCCTGGTCGACCTCGCCTTCGAGGCACCTCTGCATGCACGTGGTGCAGGTGCCGCTGCGGCAGTCGTAGGGGAGGCGCAGCCCTGCGTCCTCGGCCTCCTCCAGGATGTACTCGTCCTCGGCCACGTCTATGGTGACCCCGCGTCTCTTGAAGGTGACCCTGTGCGTCTTCGCCATGTTCGCTCCCGTTGGACCATGTTAGCAGTCGTGTGTTCCGGCTCGTTCTAGCATACCGGCGGGGCGGTTTTTGCGAAGCCGGCAACTCGCCAATCGGGAAGACGCAGTAGAGCCCGCACGCTATGGCCAGGGTGAGGTCCAGAATACGAAGTTTCTCGGTTCGATGGGATTATCTTCTCAACGTCTTCTTGATCCCGATGGCCGCGAATCCCAGAAAAGCACCCCAGATTACGTTGACAACTATGCCGCCAACAAGGCCCGCGGAAAGGAGTAAGGGAATGGACGCTGTTTCTTCGGGACTCCATGCAAAAAATGCCTGCAAGAGGACGGCCATGGCAACACCGAGGACCGCATAAGTAGCACCAGCCATCGCAAGGACTTTGACCGGTTCTCTCACGTCTCCGATCACTACCGCGCTAATCCAAATGAGGGCGATCAAAGCAGTCGCGATTATTGGACCCTGTGGCCTGAAATTGTCAAAGAATCCGGCAGTGCTCAAAACTGGTCGGGTTAGCTGAACAAGAGCCAGGATGAGTATCAACTTCCAGGGCAAGTGTCGTAGTTGTTCCTTCATGGTCTTGGAGAATTCCTCTCTTTGCTTACTTCTACACGGACCACTCTTACCGTTGGTTCTCCTCCGATCGTCTTGCTGCCTACGAGAAGGACCTTACGGCCAAACCGGTCGCAGCGGCATCGGCCGAAAGGCCGGTTTGGGGGTTCATGAGGTTCATTGGCGGTCTGCGGGCGAGCGCGTCGTCCCTATACGCCTGATACGCAGCGGGAACGACGTGACGCCCTACGGGAGCAGGTTCAGGTCCCCTGCCCGGGAGACCGCTTCGGCGCGGTTCTTCGCGTCGAGCTTGCGGTAGATGTTGCCCGTGTGGGATTTGACCGTGCCCACGGAGATGAAGAGGTCTCTGGCGATCTCCGAGTTCGTCCTGCCCGAGGCGAGGAGGCTCAACACCTCGAGCTCTCGCTCGCTCAAGGGATCATCGAGACGCCGGGGCTCGCTCGGACGGGGCGGCGCTCCTTCGCTCTCGGGCTCGGCGAGGACGCTCGGCGGCTCTCGATCCTCAGTCCTCCTGACGCCGGACCTCTCGAGGTCGAGCGCGGCGAGCGCGACCGGGCCGAACACGCCGAGGACCGGGACGATCCACCACAGGCTCGTGAGGGGAACCAGGACAAGGCAGATCAAGCCCAGGACGAGCGCGTACAGGGTGGTTTGCCAGTTGACCGACGACGGAGCGTTCGGTTTCGCGCGCGGGTCGCGTGCTCGACGCTCATGGCCCGCCGTCACCGCAAGCCCGCCCTCGTCGCCGGATCGCCGCCCCGGCGGAACGACCCGGGACGCCTCGCTACCCGACGTGAGGGTGCTCTCTCTCGGGACGCGATAGTCTTGCCCGTTGGTGTGGTGGTCGGTTTCCACGTCCCCACATACGCGCCCGATCAACGGATAGTTTCACGAGCACGAAAAAGCCCCGACCCCGAGACATCGAGGCCGGGGCCTGTAGCTTCCTGGCCCTACAGCTCTTTCGCCTCGAAGTCTTCCGGCGGGGCGCCGCAGACCGGGCACTCCTCGGGGGGCTGGACACCCTGGAGCTCCTCGCCGCAGACGGTGCAGACCATCGTTACGGTCATCGGCGGGTGCGGGGCCTCGCCGTCCTCGTCGGCCTCTATCTTCTCGCCCGTGTCGCGGGCGAGGTCGGCGATGGAGATCTTGCCGGTTATGACGTCCTCCATTGTGTCGCGCGCCCCGCTCAGGGAGTCCTCGACTAGCGGGAGGTCTATGTGGGAAGTGCCCCGCTCGCGCGCCAGCTTCTCGGTCATGTTGCGCGAGATGTTCCGCATGAAGCCCTTGGGGGCCCGCTCGAGGCGCTCGATCGCCTCCCGCGTCCAGGTGAACTCCTTTGAGCCGCCCTCCGGGACGAGGTCGCCGGCCTTCTGGAAGGCCGAGTGGTCTATGGGGCACTTGCCGCCCGAGGCCTCCTCGACCTTCTCCTTCGCGTGCGAGACGGGGCAGCCGCCGGACCTGACCTCAGGGGCCTCGCGCCCGGTCTCCTCTCGATACTGCTGCTCGACGTACTCGCGCGTGATCGTCGAGTAGCCCTTCTTGAGCGCGCTCTTCTCCACGCGAGCCCTGACGCGACGCTTCTCCTGCCACTCCTCGAGAGAGTCGAGGAAGGCCTTGGCGTCGTCGGTCCAGTGCAGCTCGCGGCCGTCGTAGACCTCAGAGAGGTTCAGGTCGCCTTCGCTAGCGTCGGCCTGCGTGATCTCCGCATCCACCGCGTGGAAGTGGGTAGGGCCGGAGCCGCAGACCGGGCACCTCGCCGGCTTGCCCTTGGCCACGTAGCGGCAGACGTCGCACTCGAAGCGGTCGAGGCCCTGGGCGGAGCGCCGGATCTCCTCCTGCACCTCAGCCGAGATGCCCTCGACGTCACCCTGGTCTTCCGACTGCCCGAAGCCGCCGCGGCCTGACTCGAAGATCTCCTCCTTCGCCGCCGCGTCGTCGCCGTTGGTGGAGCCGTTCTTGTGGCCGTTGGCCCCGTTATCTCCTTGCGTGCGCTCGTCGAAGTCCTTGAAGAGGGACTCGATGGGGGCGTCCTCGCCCATGTTCTCGGCGGCGCGCATCTGGTCTCCGATGGCGCGCATCGACTCCATAGCGCCGGGGGGCAGGATGTTCTTTATGACCTCGTCTATCACGCCGGTGGTGATGACCGTGTAGCCCTTCTCGATGGCGTAGCGGATGATCGCGCCCGTCGCCATCCCGACGACGAAGCCGGGGATGCGGTCGAGGCGCTCGAGGGCCTCCTTGGTCCAGGTCATGTGCTGCTCGGCTGTGTAGAGGTCAGGCGCCTGGTACTCGAAGTTGGTTATGAGGACGTTCGTCGGCAGGTAGCGCATCATGTTCTCGGTGTTCCCGCCGATGTCCATCTCGTCGTCGGAGTGGTACCCGATGCGGCCCATCACTACCATCGTCGGGTTGACCTCTCTAACGTACTTCAGCGTCTGCTCGAAGGGCTTGCCGGCCAGGAGCGTCGTCTTCAGCTCGACGCCCTCGTCCTCGGCGATCTTCTTGGCGACCTCGAGGTGGGCTGTGTAGATCTTGGCGAGCCCCGAGTCGATGATCTCCTCGTGCAGCTTCTCCTGCTCCTTGAAGCGGAAGACCTTCTGCGCCTTGGTGGAGAGGACGCCAGCGATCGAGTGGAACATCGCGTAGTGGAAGTAGGGATCGAAGACGGAGATCGCCTCGACCGTCCCCCCGAACGCGCGCGCGAGCTCGATGGCCCGCTTGAGGCCGCCCAGCGACTTGGCCGAGCCGTCCACCGCGACGACGATGTGCTCGAAGGGCGAGCGGTCGAGGTCCTTTACTATCAGGGTGTCGGCCTTGGTGAGGCGCCGCACTACCCGCTCCGTCACCGTTCCCAGCACCGTGTCCTTGACGGCGGCCATCCCCATCGCGCCCATGACGACCAGGTCGTAGTCGCCCGAGTTCACGTCCTCGACTATGACCTTGAAGTTCTTGCCCTCCAGCGAGCGCCTGACGAGCTCGACGTCGTACTTCTCGCAGAGAGGTTCGAGGACGTCGATGTAGGAGTCGGTGATGATCTCGAGGCCCTTGGTGATGAGCTGGTCGTGGATCTTGCGCTGCCGCTTCATCTCGTCCTCGTCGCGGAACTCCTCGGGGAGACCGCTCTCCATCTGCCTGAAGCGCACGTCGTGCATCTTGGCGGCGTAGGCGTGGCAACCCGCTACTCTCCCCCCGAAGGTGCGCGCCACGTCCACCCCTATGACGCACGCCTGGTTGGAGTAGTCCGAGTTGTCTACCGGGACGTAAACCTCTTTGTACATTTGACCCCGTTCTCCTAGCCCGTCGGACGTCGAGAGGTTCATCGATTCGTCACACGCGAAGTCCCTCCTCCGCAGCGCTCACAGATTACCTTTTAAAGCCACAAGCCGCAAATAAAAGCGTTCACAGTGACGTTGGCTGGCGCCAACGCATCAAGAAGATGATATCTGGGTACCGGTAAAGCGAAGGTGGTGACCAGAAAGGCAGCTCCATGACCGATCGCATCAAGGAGCCCTGGGGGGAGCGCACGCCCTTCGGTCAGGGCGAGGATTGGCCTGTAAGGGTGGACCAGTTCCTCGAAGAAGGCATCTCCGAAAGGGAGATTGACCGCTGGGTCCAGACGGCCTCGATCCTCCACTCCAACGGCGACGCGCTGGACATAGCCGTGAAGCACGGACGCATCGTCGGCGTCAGGGGCCGGGGCGTAGACCGGGTAAACGAGGGCCGCGTGGACCCCAAGGACC
>DATACV010000139.1:0-14074 GCA_036258875.1 Rubrobacteraceae bacterium | reverse complement strand
ACGGGGGGTGTACCTGGCCTTCCTCGCGCTCGTGATCCTGGGCAGCTTCGAGGCCGTGCAGCCGCTCGGTACGGCCTTCGGGTTCCTCGGACGCTCGGTCGGCGCCGGAGAGCGGCTCTTCGAGATCGTGGACGCCGAGCCGGAGGTCGCGGACCCCGCCGAGCCGCTCCCCCCGCCCACGGCCCGCACCCTCGAGTTCGAAGGGGTGGGTTTACGCTACGAGGCAGGCCTTGCGTCCGTTCTCGAGGACGTATCCTTCGTTCTGGAGCCTGGCAAGCGGGTCGCCGTGGTCGGTCCCAGCGGCGCGGGGAAGAGCACGGTGGCCAACCTCGTATTGCGCTTCTGGGACCCGGGGTGCGGCAGAATCACGCTCGGCGGCAGCGACCTCCGCGAGTATGCCCAGGAGGATCTGCGGGCCCTGATCGGGGTGGTCGCTCAGGACACCCACGTCTTCAACGACACCCTGCGCGGCAACTTGCTCCTCGCGAGGCCGGGTGCGACCGACGCGGAGGTGCGGCGGGTCGTGGCCCGCTCCCAGCTCTCCGGGCTGGTGGAGCGGCTGTCGCAGGGGTTGGACACCCCTCTGGGCGAGCAAGGGCTAAAGCTCTCCGGCGGAGAGCGGCAGCGCCTCTCCGTCGCCCGCGCGCTGCTGAAGGATGCGCCGCTGCTGGTGCTGGACGAGCCGACCGCCAACCTCGACCCGGTGACCGAGCGCGAATTGCTCGACGCGCTCTACGAGTGGGCGTGGGAACGCGCCACGCTCGTCATCACCCACCGGCTCGTGCGGATGGAGGTGATGGACGAGATCCTGGTGCTCGATGGTGGGCGCGTCGTCGAGCGGGGAACCCACGAAGAGCTCGTGTGCGCCCGCGGGTTATACCAACAGATGATCGAGGTGCAAAGCGGCGTCCTCGCGTTGCCCTGAGCGTCGCTACGCGAGCCCCAAACCGGATCGGCGCCGGGTAAACTGACAGTTGTCGCGCCGATCGCCTACTCCTTGTCGGGCGAAAGCGGTAGCGTTCCTCCGCGCCGCTTTGTCGTCGCCGCCGGGCGGGCGTATCATGCGACCATGATCGTGGACAGCGCCATCTACGTGGACGGGCGCAGGGGCGCATCCTGCCCGCTCGGCGAGATCCGGGAGTACTGCCAGAAGAGCGGAGGCTTCGCCTGGATCGGGCTCTACGAGCCGACCAGGGAGGAGTTCGACTCCGTCGTGGGCGAGTTCGGACTGCACGACCTGGCGATGAAAGAGGGCCTCAAGATCAACCAGCGGCCCAAGGTCGAGCGCTACGGCGAGACGCTGTTCGTAGTCCTCAAGGCGGCGCGCTACGTCGAGGAGAAGGAGGAGGTAGAGTTCGGCGAGGTCCACGCCTTCGTCGGCTCCGACTTCGTGGTGACGATCCGTTACGGCGAGGCTAACGAGCTGGTCGAGGTGCGCCGGTGGGCCGAGAAGAGGCCGGAGTTGCTCCGCAAGGGACCTTTCGTGGTCCTCTACGCGATCATGGACCGCATAGTGGAGGACTATGTCCCAGTGGTCGAGGGCCTCGAGAACGACATCGACGAGATCGAGGTCGAGGTCTTCGAGAACAAGCCAGACGTCTCCATGCGCATCTACGAACTCTTCCGCGAGGTTATCCAGTTCCACCAGGCCACGCACCCGCTGGCCGGGGCGCTGGAGCGCCTCACACAGGCCGAGGCGCACGAGATCGACCCCGACGTGCGCCGCTACCTGCGCGACGTCCAGGACCGCGTGCTGCGTGTGACGGAGCGGGCCCAGGGCTTCAGGGACCTGCTCACGAACATCCTCAACGTCAACCTCACCCTCGTTAGCGTCAACCAGAACGACCAGACCAAGAAGATCTCCGCCTGGGCCGCAATCGTGGTCGTTCCTACCCTCATTGCCGGCATCTACGGGATGAACTTCGACTACATGCCGGAGCTGCACTGGAGATACGGCTACCTGCTCGCCATCTCGCTGATGGCCCTGATCGCCCTCGCCCTCTACTTTAACTTCAAGAGGGCCGGCTGGCTCTGACGGCCCGCCGCCCCTTCGGGTATAAAGGGGAGGACCTGATCCCCACGGCACCCGAGACGCGTACCGTTTACCGTACGCAACCCCAACGGAGGTTCTCCTTGTCCGGAACGAACAGGGTCTCTGCGCGGAACGCGGGGCGGTTGTGGCCGCTCCTGCTCTGGCTCCCGCTGCTGATGATCGGCCCCCTGATCCTGGCCGGCTGCGCGTCGCAGGGCTCCTCGCAACAGGAGCCGCGCCAGCCCGCGGAAGAGCAGACGCGAAATCCCCGGACCACCGCGTCCGGCGGCGATCGCTCGGCGGAAGCGTCCCGGGGCGAGCTCGGCCCACCGGCCCTGGGAGACCCTGACGCGCCGGTCGTGATGGTCGAGTACGGGGACTTCCAGTGACCGTACTGCGGCAAGTTCGCCCGTGAGGTCGAACCGAGGCTGGTGGAAGAGTACGTCGAGGATGGGACGCTCAGGATCGAGTGGCACGACTTCCCGTACCTCGGGCGGGAGTCGTTGACGGCGGCGGTTGCCGCCAGGGCGGCGCAGGACCAGGGCAGGTTCTGGGAGTACCACGACCTGCTCTACAGGAACCAGTCGGGCGGCTTCTCCCTCGAGAAGCTCCTCGGGCTGGCGGGCGAGGCAGGCCTCGACGTGGAGAGGTTCGAGTCGGACCTCGCAGAGCCGGACAGGTACACCCGGGTAGTCGCCGACGACTTCCGGGAGGGGCAGCAGCGCGGCATCTCCGGCACCCCGACCTTCGTCATAAACGGACGGGTGCTCGCGGGCCTGCAACCCCTCGAGGTCTACAAGGACGCCATAGAAGAGGCGAAGAGCGAGGCCGAAGGGGGAAGTTGATCGAGGTCTCCCTCCTCGCGGCGTTCTTCGGCGGGGTGCTCTCGCTGCTGAGCCCTTGCAGCGCCCTGCTCCTGCCTGCCTTCTTCGCCTACGCCTTCCCCGGCGGGGCTGAGCTGGTAAGGAAGACTGGCCTCTTCTACCTCGGCCTCGCCGCCACCCTCGTCCCGCTCGGCATGGGCATCTCGCTGGTGAGCGCGCTCTTCTACGGCCAGAGGGGGGTCTTGATCCTCCTCTCCGGAGGGCTCCTGATCGCCTTCGGAGTCCTTCAGCTCTTCGGGCGCGGCCTGACCGTCGGCCCTCTGGCCCGGCTGAGGTCCCGCATCCGGGGCGACTCCGCCGGCGCAATCTTCGCTCTGGGCGCCGTCTACGGCTTCGCAGGCTTCTGCTCAGGCCCAATCCTGGGCGCTGTGCTGACGGTGGCGGCTGCCTCGGGCGGAGCCCTGCGGGGAGCCTATCTCCTCGCCGTCTACGCCGCAGGGATGGCGGCCCCGCTCTTCGTCCTCGCCCTGTTGTGGGATCGTCTGGACCTGAGGAGCCGTCCCTGGCTGCGGGGGAAGGAGATCTCGCTCGGCAGGCTCCGCCTGCACACTACGAACCTCCTCTCCGGCGTCATGTTCGTAGTGCTCGGGGTACTCTTCATAGCCTACGAGGGGACGAGCGCCCTCTCCGGCCTCTACGAGTCGAGAGGCGCTACCGACCTGGCCTTCGCCGCCCAGGCGTGGGCCGCAGACGTCGCCGAGAGAATCCCCGAGACGGCGCTGCTCGCCGCCCTCGCTGCGCTGGCCGCGGCGCTGCTGGTCCGCCGGAGGACCCGGCGCGGCGGCGAGAACGAAACGTATGCCGCGAAGCGCGGCGGAGACGCGTGAGGCGGACGGAGCTCCTCCTGCCTGGCCGCTTCGAGGAGGTCACTACGGCCTACGGTTACGTGAGGACCATCTTCGAGCAGGTGGCCGCGGGCGAGCGGGGGCCCACCGTCTCGATCACGCCCTCCACCCGCCACGTCGGGGTCACCAGGCGCGACACGTTCCGGCCCGGCTTCGCCGAAGCCGTCCACGCCGCACGGAAGGAGGGCTACCCGGTGCTCGTGCGCGGCGCGGGAGGCGGGGCTACCGCTGCCCACTACGGCACCTTCGGCTTCTCCATAATCCGGCCCTCCGACACGGCAGAGTCCAGGCGCGGCATCAGCGACCGCTACGACGAGGCCGCCGTCCTGGCGCTCGGCGCCTTCGCGCGCCTGGGCGTGAGGGCTGAGGTGGGGGAGGTGTGGGACGAGTTCTGCCCCGGGGACCACAGCATCAGGGTTGGCGACTGGGAGAGCGGGATGAAGGTCGTCGGCATCGCGCAGCGCGTCACGCGCCGGGCGACGAGCGTGGGCGGCATCGTGCTCGTCGAGGGCGAGGAGGAGCTGGCGCGCGTCCTGGACCGCGTCTACGGCGCGATGCGCCTCCCCTTCAGAGAGGAGAGCGTGGGCAGCCTCAGGCGAGCCGGCTGCGAGGCCGGGGTGGATGACGCGATCGAAGCCTTCGGAACAGAAGCGACGCTCCGCTACGGTGCCACTCCCGTGCCACTCGACGAACGCACCCTCGAGCTGGCTCGTGAGGACGGCGGAGCGCATCTCGTCGGTCTCTGAGAGCCGCTCCCGTCACCTTCGGCGTAGAATAGGGGGTGGCCGCGCGTCGAGAGGGCTGGGAGCGATGAAGCTAGACAGGTGGTCCGGCGGGGAGGAGAGGGCCGGCCGGCGAGGCACGCAGAGGCGGGGGAGAACGCCCACGCCGATCTTCGTCTCGCCCAGGGTGGCGGCCGTCCTAGCGGTGCTCGGGGGCGCGGTCCTCGCGTACGTGTTGTACGCCGCGCCGAGCATACTGGTCGTCGCGCTCGGGGGGACGGCGCTCGCGGTGGTCCTCTCGTTCCCGGTGCGGGCCCTCTCGCACGTCATGCCGAGAGGCCCGGCGATACTGCTGACCTTCCTCGGGCTGCTCGGGATGGTGGCGTTGGCGCTCGGGTACCTGGTGCCTTTGCTCGTGCAGCAGATGAGCCGTCTGATCGTCCGGACCCCCGACATCGCGAACAGCGCCAACCGGCTCCTCATCGACACCATAGCCTTCCTCGACGAGCGCGAGCTGCTTCCCGGCTCCGATCCGGAGGCGTTCGGCAGGGAGCTGGTCACCGACCTCTTCGACCGCGCCCAGAACCTCACCGAGAATCTGCTGAGAGACCTCATCGTCTACATCCCGCAGGTGTTCAACTTCGGGATCATCCTCTTCGCGGTGCTCTTCGTCGCGGCGTATTTGCTCGTGGACGTCCGCAAGGTGAAGGCGGCGTACCTGAGAGCCGCCCCGAGGCGCTACAGGCACGACGCCAGGGACCTGTGGGACGCCTTCGGGGTCTCGCTCTCGCGCTACCTCGGCGGCCTTCTCTTCGTGGCCGTCGTCCAGGGGGTGCTAGCCGGCGTGGCGCTCTGGGTCCTCGGCGTGCCCTTCGCCCTCTTGCTCGGCGTGTGGGTCTCCATAACGGCGATCATCCCGTACCTCGGGGCCTTCCTCGGGGCGATACCCGCGGTCGTGCTCGCCTTCTTCCAGTCGCCGACGACCGGCATACTCGCGCTGGTCGCCTACGTCCTGATCCAACAGCTCGAGGGCAACTACCTGACGCCGCGCATCCAGGGCCAGGCGTTGCACGTGCACCCCATACTGGTCCTTCTGGCGGTGATCGGGGGCGGCCAGCTCGCCGGGCTGGCGGGCGTGATCTTCGCCGTCCCCACCCTCGCCGTGTTGCGGGTCTTCTACGACTTCTTCCGGGCCCGCGTCCGGACGAGCCTGGAGGCGGAAGCGCCGCCTAGCTGACCTGCTCTCCCTCCTCGACGATCTGCTGCAGCTGGCTCTGGAGCGTGTTGACCGCCTGCTGCGCGGAGACGTCCCCCGCCAGCGCGGCGTTGAACTGCTTGGCGAGCTCCAGCGACATGTCCGAGTAGAAGGGCGAGACCGGCCGCGGCGTGGAGTTCTGGACGATGGCCTCCTTGCCCAGCCTGGCCACGGGCACGTTGTCCAGAATCTCCTGGTCGTCGTAGAGGCTCTGCCGCACCGGAAGCTTCGACCCCTGCAGCGCGTTCGTCTTGAGCTGCTCGGGGGCGGTCATCCAGCGGATGAACTCCCAGCCCTGCTCCTGCATGTCCGAGGCCGCATTGATGAAGAAGTTCCAGCCGCCCAGGGTGCTGTAGCTCCGGTCTCCCTGCTGCGCGACCGGGATCGGGGTGACGCCGACCTGCTCCGGCTCTATCTCTGACTCCTCGGGGTTGGCCACGAGCGCGTAGACGTAAGGCCAGTTGCGCAGGAAGACCGTGTCGCCCCTGAGGAAGGAGGCGTGCGCCTCGTCCTCCTTGTACTGGAGCACCGACTGGGGCGAGACGCCGTCCTCGATCATGCTGTGCCAGGTCTCGAGCCCGGCCGCCGCCTCGGGGCTGTCTATGATGACCTGCGTGGGGTTCTCGGGGTCGAGGACGTTCCCGCCGTTGGTCCAGATGTACTCCAGGCCGTTGCACACCCCGCCCTCGTACTCGGCCCCCTGGAAGACGAAGCCGTCCTGCGTGCCCGTGTCCTGGGTAGTCTTGAGGGCCATCTCCTTGAGCTCATCCCAGGTCGCCGGCGGCCCGGAGAAGCCTGCCTCTTCGAGGAGATCCTGGCGGTAGTAGAGCAGCCCGGCGTCGGTGTACCAGGGAACCCCCCAGACCTTGCCGTCGTAGGTGTTGGACTGCATGGGACCAGGCAGGAACGCGTCGGTGTCCTTGAAGCGGTCGGTGAGGTCCAGGATCCAGCCGTTCGCCGCGAACTGGGCGGGCCAGATCACGTCCCCGATTATGACGTCTATCTCGCCCCCGCCGGCCTGGAACTCGGTCCTGAGCTGGTCGAAGTACGCGCCGGTGTCGGAGGGCATCTCCCGGATCCTTACCTGGAAGTTGCCCTGGTTCTGCTGGTTGAACTTGTCTATCAACTTCGGCAGGGTACCGGTGTCGTCGGGCCCGAAGGAGAGGATGATCTCGTTGGAGCCCCCCTGGCCGCCGCCTCCGCAGCCCGCGGCGCCTAGGAGCGCGGCCCCCGCGAGCCCCGCTCCGCCGAGCCTTAGGAACTCCCTGCGGCTCAGTCCAGCACCACGACCCCCGCCGATCCGCCTACGCTGCATGCATCCTCCTTTGCGTTGCCTTTCCCGCCGGCTGTGCCGGTACCCTAATTATGCCCCAGAAACGACCTCAGGTGCTCGTAGCACCCCTCGAGCAGCGCGAGCTCGGCGTACTCGGCCTGCTGGTGCGCCTGCGACGGCAGACCCGGCCCGAAGTTCGCCGCCGCCACCCCGCGCTGCGCGAAGCGGGCAACGTCCGTCCACGCCTGCTTCGGCCTCACCTCCAGCCCCGTCCCGATCAGCCTCTGCAGCAGCGGGTTGCCCAGCTCGACGGGTCCGCTCGGGGCGAAGTCCACGATCTCGTAGTCGGCCCTCCCTCCGAGCAGCTCCTCGAAGACGCGGCGCACGTCCTCGATACCCTTGCCGGGCGGGAAGCGGTGGTTGACGTTGATCCAGAACTCGTCGGGGACTACGTTCTTGGCCCGTCCGCCCCGCGCCAGAGTCGGCACCATTACCTCGTAGAAGGTGAGCCCCTCTACCTCGACCGCCTCTACCTGCGCCTCGTGCAGCCTGACGAGAAACTCGCCCGCCGCCGTTATGGCGTTCTCCCCCTGCCACGGCCGGGCGGAGTGACAGGATCGGCCCCCGAAGGTCACCTCTACCTGCGCCGTGCCGACGCACCCGACCTCGAGCGCCCCCGCAGTCGGCTCAGGGACGAGGGCGAGGTCGGCGTCGAGCACCTCGGGGACCTCCGCGAAGACGGCCTCGAGGCCGTTCTCCGCGTAGGGTCCCTCCTCCCGCTCGTAGAAGACGAAGCGGGGCTCGGCCCACGAATCGTTCCACGAATAGTTCTCCAGCAGCGCGAGCATCACGGCGTCCCCGGCCTTCATGTCCGAGGCGCCGCGACCGTAGACCTTCTCGTCCTCTACCCGCACCGGGAGGCCACCCGCTGGCTCCGGCACGGTGTCGAGGTGCCCGGCGAAGGCGATACGGGGTCTCGAGGGGTCGGGCTGCGTCCGGCTTACGATGAGGTTGTTGGCTACGCGCCGCGTCTTCCAGCCGGCCAGGCGCGAGACGCGCGCCTCGAGGTCGTCGCAGAGGCGCTCTTCGGCGCCGGTGACGCTCGGGCGCTCGAGGAACCAGAGCAGGTCTTCGAGCAGGCGTCCCCTCAAACGCTCACCCCGAACTGCCTCAGGGCCTCGTTCAGGGAGGTCTTCTGGTCGGTGGAGGCGCGCCGCTGGCCGACGATCAGGGCGCTCTGGAGCTGGTAGGAGCCCGCGGGGAACTCCCTCGCGCGGGTGCCAGCGACGACTACCGAGCGCGCCGGGACGCGCCCGCGGTAGACGACCTCCTCCTCGCCGGTCACGTCGATGATCCGGGTCGAGCCGGTGAGGACGACGTTCGCCCCGAGGACCGCCTCCTCCTCGACGCGCACCCCCTCGACGACGACCGCCCGAGAGCCGACGAAGGCGCCGTCTTCGATCACGACCGGCATGGCGCCGGGCGGCTCCAGCACGCCGCCGATCCCGACGCCCCCCGAGAGGTGGACGTTCCTGCCTATCTGGGCCCCCGAGCCTACCGTCGCCCAGGTGTCCACCATCGTCCCGCTCCCCACGTAGGCCCCGATGTTCACGTAGCCGGGCATCACGACCACCCCGGGCTCGACGAACGCCCCGTAGCGCACCGTGCCGGGCGGCACCACGCGCACCCCGGCCTCGGCCAAATTTCTCTTGGTGGGGATCTTGTCGTGGTACTCGAACGGCCCCACCGTTATGGTCTCCATCCCGGCCACGGCGAAGTACAGGTTGATCGCCTTCATCACCCACGCGTTTGAGGACCACTCGCCGTCCCTCTTCTCCGCGACCCGGAGCTGGCCACGGTCCAGCGCGGCTACCGCCTCAAAGACGGCCTCACGATGGCCCTCGTCCTGCAGCAACGACCGATCGTCGAAGGCGGCCTCTACTCTCTCCCTCATCACGACCGCCAGTTTAGCAGGAGCCCTATCCCCGCTATACTGCCCTCCTGCTCACGAGCGGGGAGAGGTGCGCGATCTCATGACCTTGTTCGCGCTGGTCTTGGTACTGGTGGCGGCAGCCTTCCACGCGACCTGGAACCTTCTCGCCAAGCGTGTCGGGGACGGTGGCGCCGTCTTCGTGTGGCTCTTCGGAGCCCTCTCGATGCTCATCTACGCGCCGCTCGCGGCAGTCGTGGTGCTCCTGGAAAGACCTCATCTCGGGCCCGCCGCGCTCGTCTTCATGTTCGGGAGCGGCGTGCTGCACCTCGGGTACTTCGTGCTCTTGCAGAGGGGCTACGCGGTCGGGGACCTCTCGCTAGTCTACCCCCTCGCGCGCGGCACGGGACCCCTGCTCGCGACCGCCGCCGCCATCGTGTTGCTCGGCGAGCGGCCCGGGGCCGTCGCCCTGGCGGGCATCTTGCTCCTCATGGTCGGCGTCCTGCTGCTGACCACGGAGCCGGGCAGCGTCCGGAAGGCAGGTTGGGGGAGGGGCGTGGTCTACGGCCTCCTCACGGGGGGCTTCATCGCCGCCTACACCGTCTGGGACAAGCACGCCGTGAGCGCGCTGCTGATCCCGCCGCTCTTGCAGAGCTGGGCGACGACCCTGGTAACCACGGGCTTGCTCACCCCCCTGGCGGTGCGTCACCGCGGGAAGGTGCTGGCGCTGTGGCGGGCGCACAGGGTAGAGGCTCTCGGCGTCGCGGTGCTAAGCCCGCTCTCGTACATCCTGGTGCTCACGGCGCTCGTCTTCACGCCGGTCAGCTACGTGGCCCCGGCGAGGGAGGTCAGCATCCTCATCGGGGCCGCGATGGGGGCGGGCCTGCTCGCGGAGGGCGACGTCCGCCGGCGTCTCGCCGCCGCCGGCGTGATGGTACTCGGGCTCGCCGCGCTGGCGCTAGGCTGAGGGGTCCCGGCGGATCATGGCCTCCCAGCGGCCTATCGCCCTCCGGCACTCTTGCAGCCCCGGAACCAGCGCGACCCGGATGTAACCCTCGCCGCCCGCGCCGAACGAGCGTCCCGGCGCCACGACGATGCCTTCCTCCAGGAGACGCAGGGCGTAAGCCTCGTCGTCACCGCCTGGCACGGCGACCCACAGGTAGAGGCTCGCGTCCGTGGGCAGGTAGCCGAGGCCAACCCGCCCGAAGAAGTCCTTGAACAGCTCCCGCTTCTCCCCGAAGACCCTGCGCCGCTCCTCGACGTGCAAGTCGTCGTTCCAGGCGGCTATCGCGGCGTCCTGCACGAAGGACTGGGTCGCGACGCCGATGGAGGGACGTAGCTTCCCGAGCGCGGCGATGAGCTCCGCGTCTCCGGCCATCATCGCCGTGCGGTAGCCGGTCATGCCGCTGCGCTTGGACAGAGAGCAGAAGGCCAGCGTGCGCTCGCGGGTTATCTCCAGGATCGAGGGCGGCGGCTCCCCGGAGTAGAGGTCGTTGTAGCACTCGTCGGAGAAGAGGAGGATGTCGTGCTCGCGGCAGAAAGTCGCCACCTTCTCCAGGTAGGCGTAGGACGCCGTCGCGCCGGTCGGGTTGTGCGGGTGGTTGATCCAGAGCGCCCGAGTCTGCTGCGGGTCCAGCTCTTCTATCCAGAGCAGGAAGCCGTCCTCCGCCCTCAGCTCTACCGGCAGCGGTTCCCCGCCGGCGAAGAGGGTCCCGCGCTCGTAGACGGGGTAGCCCGGCGTCCCGTAGGCGACGCCGCGCCGCTCGTGGGCGGGATGCAGGAAGGCGAGGGGGGCGTGGAAGATCGCCTCCTTCGAGCCCGTCGCGGGCAGGACCTCCGCCTCGGGGTCGAGCGCGACGCCGTGGCGGCGGCCCATCCAGCCACAGAAGGCTTCGCGCAGGCCCTTCTTTCCGGCAGTGCTCGGGTACTGGCTGACCTCCGGGACGCCGGCGATGAGGGCCCGCCTTATCTTCTGGTCCGTCGGCTCGCGCGGGTCGCCCGTGCCGAAGTCGAAGAGCTCGACCCCGCGCTCCCCGACCTCGCGCCGGCGCTCGTCCAGCCTGAGCAGCGGGTAGGCGCCGCCGCGCTCCAGCGCGGGGTTCAGGAGGAGGGGAGGGGAGGCCGTGCGGCCGGGTCTGCGACGGCCCTTCATGGTCTTGTCGCGCCGGGGTGCGGCACGCGGTATATTCCCCCTACCTCGCTTGCGTCGAGCAAGCAATATAGCACTTCGCATAGGGGCGCGAGGTGGGGAGTGAAGGAGGTAGACCGTTGGACGAATTCCACTACGAGGCCGGCGTCCTGCGCTGCGAGGACGTGCCGCTCTCCGAGATAGCCAGCGGAGCGGGGACGCCGGCCTACGTCTACAGCTACGGCGCCCTGGAGACGGCCTACAGGGAGCTCGACGAAGCCTTCTCGGGCCTGGATCACCTGGTCTGCTACGCGGTCAAGGCCAACGGGAACCTCGCGGTCTTGCGCGCCCTCGCCTCGTTCGGGGCGGGGGCCGATGTCGTCTCGGGGGGCGAGCTCTACCGGGCGATGCGAGCCGGGTTCGACCCCAAGAAGGTGGTCTTCGCCGGGGTCGGCAAGACCGAGCGGGAGCTCATGGCGGGGCTCGGCGAGCGCATACTGCTCTTCAACGTCGAGTCGGCCTCTGAGCTCGAGCACCTCGACCGGCTCGCAGCCCGCCACGGCAAGCGCGCCCGCGTGGCCCTCAGGATCAACCCGGACGTGGACGCAGAGACCCACGAGCACGTCGCCACGGGGAGGGCCTCCGACAAGTTCGGCATCCCCACCCAGGAGGCGCTCGCGCTCGCCGAGAGGGTGG
The DNA here is from genome assembly GCA_036258875.1 of Rubrobacteraceae bacterium. Classification (GTDB taxonomy): domain Bacteria; phylum Actinomycetota; class Rubrobacteria; order Rubrobacterales; family Rubrobacteraceae; genus JALYGY01. The sequence continues at coordinate 2,309 of DATACV010000139.1, read as the reverse complement.
CGGAGTACAGGAGCGTGGACCTGATCGGGGTCCACCAGCACATAGGGTCCCAGATCACCAAGCTCGCCCCCTTCACCGAATCGGTCGAGAAGAGCGCGGGGTTGGTGACGGAGCTCAAGAACCGCGGCTTCGAGATCAGGTACTTCAACATCGGCGGCGGCCTCGGCATCCGCTACAAGGACGAGGAAACCCCGACGCCTAAAGACCTCGTCGACGCCGTCCGCCCGACGCTGGAGTCCACGGGGACGAAGATACTGTGCGAGATGGGCCGCTACATAGCCGCTCGAGCTGGCGCCCTGCTGACGCGCGTGATCTACCGCAAGAAGAGCGGCGAGAAGGACTTCATAGTCGCCGACGCAGGGATGAACGACCTCCTGCGCCCGAGCCTCTACGACGCCCACCACGAGGTGCGCGCGGTGAGCGAGGACGGCTCGCTCAAGGACGCCGACCTCGTCGGTCCGGTCTGCGAGAGCGGCGACTACCTCGCCCGCGACCGCGAGTTGCCCGACGCCCGCGAGGGCGACCTGCTCGCCGTGATGTGCGCCGGCGCCTACGGCTTCTCCATGGCCTCCAACTACAACTCGCGTCCTCGCCCCGCCGAGGTCCTGGTCCGGGGAGAGAGGTGGGCCGTCGTGCGCGAGCGCGAGGGCAACGCCGACCTCGTGAAGGGCGAGCTCGTCCCGGCGTTCCTGTAAGGTCCCCGCGCGTGCTCCGGGCGAGAAGGTCGAGCTGCGCGAGGAGTGGCGGCAGGGAGCGGACTAGGCCCGCTGGCGGCGGTTGAGCAGCAGCGCCGAGAGGCCCGCGCTCCTGCGCGCGAGGACCGCGTCCACCGAGAGGTCTTTCGCCGCTGCGCTGAGAAGGATCACTACCGAGAGCAGGGCGACGAGCACGTTCACCGTGAGGAGCTCCGGCGCCCCGAGACCCGTGCCGAGCCTCACGCCGCCCTGGGAGAGCAGGATGACGATGCTCAAGGCCACGCTCCCAAGGGCGGCGAGGTTGGTGATGAGGCCAAGGATCAAGGCCACCCCCAGCGCCAACTCCCCGACGCGCATGAGCTGCGCGAAGAGCTCGGCGTTGGGCACGACTACCCCGCGCATGAAGCCTTGAAAGAACGGCGGTGCCACCGAGATAAAGCCCCCGGCCTGGAGGCTGGCCGCGAACTGCTGCGGGAACTCCGGGTTCAACAGCTTCTCGATGCCGCCGTTGAGCCAGACGGCCCCAACCAGTACGCGAACCCACACCATGCCGTTCACCGCGAGGCTCCTCTCCAACGTTGCAGGACGTCCCTATTCTACGTATACGCACGAGCAGCTTTGTGGGATGGACAACCGCGTCCCCGCCGCGTGCGTATTAAGCTGTGTTGTCCGTAGCCTACCGACGAAGGGAGCGTCGTGGAAGAGAGGATCACGCGCAAGAGGTTCATACGCCTCGGGACCGCCCTCGGCGTGGGCGCCGCGAGCGCCTCCGTCCTCGCCGCCTGCGGCGGCGGAGGCGGCGAATCCGGTGGTGGATCCGGCGGCGGTAGCGGCTCCGGCGGTGAGCCCGGGGGCGGAGGGTCCCAGGGGGGAGCCTCCGGGAACGGAGGCTCGAACGGGGGAGGCGGCTCGAACGGAGCGCAGGGCGCCGGCGGCGAGGCTATTGCCCGGGCCTCCGAGGTGAGCCCTGGTTCTGCGGTCAAGTTCGAGGAGTCGGGCAGCCCCGCGGTACTGGTGCACCTGGACGGCGGGGAGTTCGTGGCCTACTCGGCGGTCTGCACGCACCAGCAGTGCGAGGTCGCCTACCAGAACGGGCAGCTCGCCTGCCCCTGCCACGGCTCCATCTTCGACCCGGCGAACGGGGCCGCCGTCGTCTCCGGCCCCGCGCAGCGGCCCCTGCCCGAGGTGCCCGTCGAGGTGCAAGGCGGGGAGGTTTTTCGCGCCTAGCGGCGCTCAAGCTATCAGCCTTCAGCGGTCAGCCGTCGGTCAGATCGCGTGAGCAGCGCGGCGGCGCGAAAAGATCGCGACATTAGCTGCTATAGGAAACCTAGCGGCTCTAGCGATTTAAAGCCCGCCGTTCCAGAAGGGCTGAAAGCTGATAGCCGAGGGCTGATGGCTAAAGTGCTGACAACCCGATAGCCGACGAGCTAATATTCAGTCATGGAGGGTGGCGAAGAGCGCATCGGGTTGGGCGGGGCGGCGGCCGTCCTCGCCGTCCCGGAGGAGGCGGTCCGGCGCCTCGCGGACGAGGGGCGCCTCGCGGCCGAGCGGGACGAGGGCGGCGCCTACAGCTTCAAGCTCCAGGAGGTGGTCGAGCTCGCGCGCGAGCTCGGC
>DATACV010000138.1:0-5017 GCA_036258875.1 Rubrobacteraceae bacterium | reverse complement strand
GGCTCCGCTTGCGCGAACGCCTGGGAGGCTGGCGCCGCGAGCCGTTCGAGGCGTCGAGCAACAACCACGTCTCGGTCTACGAAAAGGAGCCATCAGCAGAGATGGCTGATGGCTGACCGCTGAAAGCTACCTGATCGGCGCCCCCATGGCGTGGTAGCCGCCGTCCACGTGGATGAGCTCGCCGGTGGTCGCCGGCCACCAGTCGGAGAGGAGGCTCACGACCGCCCGGCCCACCGGCTCGGGGTTGGCGGTGTCCCAGCCCAGGGGTGCCTGCCGGCCCCACTCGCCCTCTATCTCCTCGAAGCCGCTGATGCCCTTGGCGGCCAGAGTTCTTACCGGGCCGGCGGAGACGAGGTTGACCCGGATACCCTTCTCGCCTAGGTCGCGGGCGAGGTAGCGGGAGGTTGACTCGAAGGCAGCCTTGGCGACGCCCATCCAGTCGTAGGCCGGCCAGGCGACCCGCGCGTCGAAGTCGAGGCCGACGACGGAGGAGCCGGGCTTCATGAGGTCGGCGAGACCTACCACGAGGGCCTTGAGCGAGTAAGCCGAGGTCTGCAGGGCTGTGGCGACCGAGGGCCACTCGGCGGTCAGGAAGTTGCCCCCGAGGGCATCCTCCGGCGCGAAGGCTATGGCGTGGACGATGCCGTCGAGCTCGCCCCAGCGCTCCCCGAGGTCCTTCGCGACCGCCTCTACGTCCTCCGGCTTGTTGACGTCGAGCTCGAGGATGGGCGGCTCCGGGTCGAGGCGTTTGGCGGTGCGGGCCGTGAGGTTCATCGCCCTCCCGAAGCTGCTCAGGGCAATCTCCGCGCCCTGCTCCGCCGCCAGGCGCGCCGCTGCGAAGGCTATGGAGCGCCGGTCAAGGACGCCGGTTACCAGTATCTTCTTGCCCTCGAGCAGCCCGTCCATCCGTCCTCCCGAGATATCGCCTTACGGCCGTGCCGCGGCATAGTCTAGGTTATGCGCCGCTCGCTGGCTAGATGCCCCCGGAGCGGTCGGCGGAGAGGACGAGCCACTGAAGAGGTTGCCAGGTATTTAGGTTCTTGGGCTTTCAGTTTCTCAGGGCATCGGGGGCTGGTCGAGAACAGTAACCCCTCGTCCCAAGACCTCATAGCCTTGGCGCCTCAAGACCTCAAAGCCTGAGTCTGTCAGAGACGCTTCCTGACCGCTCTAATCGGAGGCCGTGGTCTTCTCTTCGGACATCTGCCGTTCGTATGATGCCTCGACCCTGCCCTCCCACGCCAGCAGGTCGTCGCGGAGGGCCTGTATCTTCTCCTCGCTCTGCTGCTCGATGATGTTGTTGCGCTCGTAAGGGTCCTCCGAGAGGTCGAAGTACTCGTCGGGCTTGTTGCCGAAGTTGTAGACGTACTTCTCGTCGCCTCTGATGCTCGCCAGGCACGTGTGCTCGTGGTAGCAGCTCGCCATCAGGGTGCGGGTCTCGGGCGGCGAGAGCATCGAGGTCCCGGGGTAGGCGCCGCCGCGTACCTCGTAGCCCAGAAGGTCCGCCACCGTGGGCAGGATGTCGAGCTCGCTCACCGCCGGCTCGACCGACGCTCCCCGCTCCCAGCGCCCGGGCTGGTGGATGACGAGCGGTATGTGGAGGCCCTCCTCGTAGATCGTGTTGTCGTGCTGCTTTAGGCCGTGCTCCTCGAACCCTTCCCCGTGGTCCCCGAACACGATGAACGTCGTCTCGTCGTAGAGCCCGAGCTCCCTGTACTGGTCGAAGAGGTTTCGCAAGAAGAAGTCCTGGTAGCGGACGGTGTTCAGGTAGCGGTTGAACTCGTCGTCCTCGGCGAACTTGCGCTTGCCGTAGGTGTCCGGGACTACGTAGTTGTGGTGGGCCGTGACGGTCAGGTAGGTAGCCAGGAACGGCTCGCTGCCGTTCTCTTGCAGCCACTTGCGGCTCGGCTCGAGCATGATGTCGTCCTCGTAGCCAAAGTAGTTGGCCTTGTCGTAGCCCTCCTTGCTCATGTCCTCTGTTGCGTAGAAGTCCTCGTACCCGAGGTTCTCTACTAGCTGCGGGCGCCGCTCGAACTTCTCGGTCGCCGACTGGAAAAAGGCGGTGCGGTAGCCGTGATCTCCGAGGAGCTCGGGCAGGCAGCGGGCGGGGATGGCGTCCGGCTCCGACTCGGTCCTCTGGGTGTCGAGCGGCGGGGGCACCCCGCACAGGGCGGCGACGAGCGCTTTCGAGGTGTGGGGCACTACCGCGTAGGCCCGCTCGAAGAGGAGGCTCTGCCGCGCGAGCTCGGCCAGGAACGGGGTAGTGTTCAGGTCTTCTTCGTAGGCCGTCGTAGACCGCGCGCGGGTCGACTCGAGGACGACGATCACGACGTTGCGCCCCTTCGTCTGCGGGGTCCGCACGAAACGGGTGTCGGTAGGCAGCGCGTCGGCGGCGAGCCTCGTCTCGATCTCCGGGGTGGCGATCTCGCCGACCACCATGTTCGCCAGGGCGTCGCGCGAGAAGGCGTTGCCTGCCCCCGTCGCGCTCGGCAGCAGCGAGAGGGAGAGGAGCAAGAGCGCCGCCAGGCCCACGGCTAGCGGGCTCGTCCCCGGTCTCCCGGCGGAGCGGGTCGGGAGGCGCCAGCCGTGGGTGAGGAGGCGGGTGATCACGGCCGGACCGACGGTCCCGTAGACCAGCGCGACCGGGACCACTATCCAGTGCATCAGCTCGGTCTCCGACGTTATGACCTTCCAGATGTCCCCGAGCGAAGAGAGCGAGTGCAACACGAAGCTGAACCCCAGCATGGACCCCGTCTTGTCGAAGAAGACGTGGACGCTCGTGGTCAGGGCGACGACCACGACCGCCGAGAGGTGGAAGAGAACGAGGAGGACCTTGCGCGCAACGCCGGAGCGCACCACGGCGAAGAGCCCGATCCAGACCACGGCGTAGCCGAGGTTGAAGAAGAGGTCGGAGCGTACCTGGTCCAGGAACCCCAGAGGTCCGGGCACCTGGAACTGGGTGGCGACGCGCACCACCTTGAGGACGACGTTGTAGACGACGAGGGGCGCGAGTAGGCTCAAGACGTAGATCCACTCCTCGCGGGTCAGGAGGTTTCTCGCCCGGGCCACGACGCCGGCTGTTCTGCTCTTGGGCTTCATGAACGCGGAGAATTTTAACAAAGCTCTCATAAATCCCTCTTACAGTCGGCCATCTCTGATGATTGACCGGGGCCGCGACGGGGAATACTCTCTACGAACGTATACGGGTAGGCGTGGAGAGGGAAGCTCGGTACATGAAATTCAGGACGACAGCGGGGCCCGGGACGGGGTGCGACCGATGCCGCCCGACGAGAAGGGGCCTCCCCCGAGACGTGCTACCCGCAGCAAGCACAGGCGTGACGGGAACCGACTAACAGGTAAAGGGAGGAGAGATGGCCGAAGAGACGCAGGTCCGCACCTACGAGCCCCCTGAGGAGTTCGTGGCCCAGGCGAACGTCAACGACCCTTCGATCTACGAGGAGGCCGCGAAGGACTACGAGGCGTTCTGGGCCGAGCGCGCCCGCCAGCTCCACTGGTTCAAGGAGTGGGACCAGGTCCTCAACTGGGACCCGCCCGAGGCCGAGTGGTTCGCCGGCGGCAAGATCAACGCCTCCTACAACTGCCTGGACTACCAGATCGAGCAGGGCAGGGGTGACAAGACAGCGATCCTCTGGGAGGGCGACGAGCCGGGCGATACCCGCACGTACACCTACTCCGAGCTCACCTCCGAGGTCAAGAAGTTCGCCAACGTCCTGAAGTCCCTGGGTGTGCAGAAGGGGGACCCGGTCTCGATCTACCTGCCGATGATCCCCGAGCTCCCCATCGCGATGCTCGCCTGCGCCCGCATCGGGGCGCCGCATTCGGTGGTCTTCGGCGCCTTCTCCGCAGATAGCCTGCGCGACCGCATCAACGACTGCGAGTCGAAGGTGCTCGTTACCGCCGATACGGCCCCCAGGGGCGGCAAGAAGACGCCCCTCAAGCAGAACGCCGACGAGGCGCTCGAGGACGCGCCGAGCGTGGAGAGCGTGGTAGTCGTCAGGCGCACCGGCGACGACGTCGACTTCGTCGAGGGCCGCGACAACTGGTGGGACGACGTGATGGCCGAGGCCGACGACGAGTGCCAGGCCGAGGAGACCGACGCCGAGGACCTCCTGTACATCCTCTACTCCTCCGGCTCTACCGGCAAGCCCAAGGGCATCGTGCACACCACTGGCGGCTACCTCACCCACGTCAACACTACCACCGGGTGGGTTATGGACCTCAAGGACGACGACATCTACTGGTGCACGGCGGACATCGGCTGGGTCACCGGCCACTCCTACATCCTCTACGGACCTCTAAGCAACGGCGCTACCACCCTCATCTTCGAGGGGACGCCCTCCTACCCGGACAGCGACCGCTGGTGGCGGATCGTCGAGGACCACAAGGTCAACATCCTCTACACCGCGCCGACCGCCATTCGGGCGTTCATGAAGGGCGGCACCGAGGACCTCGAGAAGCACGACCTCTCGTCCCTGAGGCTGCTCGGCACCGTCGGCGAGCCCATCAACCCGCGGGCGTGGGAGTGGTACCACGAGAACGTCGGCGGCGGCAGGTGCCCGATAGTGGACACCTGGTGGCAGACCGAGACGGGCGGGATCATGATCACGCCGCTCCCCGGCATAACCGCAGCCAAGCCCGGCAGCGCCACCCAGCCGTTCCCCGGCATCTTCGCCGCGCTCTACGACGAGGAGGGCAACGAGATAGAGGGCGAGGGCCAGGGCAACCTGGTCATAAAGAGGCCGTGGCCGGGTATGCTCCGCACCCTGTACAAGGACCCGGAACGCTACCGCGACACCTACTGGGACAAGTACGGCGACGTCTACTTCGCCGGCGACGGCGCCAGGCGCGACGAGGACGGGTACTTCTGGGTCACCGGCCGCGTCGACGACGTGATGAACGTCTCGGGGCACCGCATCTCCACAGCCGAGGTCGAGAGCGCCCTGGTAGGCCACCAGGCGGTCGCCGAGGCCGCCGTCATCGGCCGCCACGACGAGGACAA
>DATACV010000137.1:0-6082 GCA_036258875.1 Rubrobacteraceae bacterium | reverse complement strand
CGCCGCAGCGGGAGAGAAGAAGGAGAAGAAGGAGAACGCGGGCGCGGAGACAGCCGTCGGTCCGGTAAGCGCGGTAGGCGACTCGGTGATGCTCGGCGCCGCCGAGAAGCTCGGAAAGACCGTGCCGAACGTCGTGACCATCGACGCAGAGGTCGGGTTTCAGGCCGCCGACGTGATAGCCGTGCTGGAGGCGCGCCGTTATTCGGGCGAACTCGGCGAGGTCGTCGTCGTCCACATCGGCAGCAACGGCGTCTTCACCGCCGAGCAGTTCGACGAGACTATGGGAACGCTAGAGGGCGTGCGCCGCGTCGTCTTCGTCAACGTCAACGTCCCCCGCCCCTGGGCGCAGCCCAACAACGAGGTGATCGCCGAGGGGGTTGAGCGCTACCCCAACGCCGTGCTCGCCGACTGGTACACCGCGAGCGTGGCTCACCCCGAGTACTTCGTGGAGGATGGGGTCCACCTCACGATAGAAGGCCAGAAGGCCTACGCGACCCTGATCGCCGAGAAGGTCGAAGACCCGTAACCGGAGGCTCTGCCCGGGGCACCGGGTGAACTTTTCTGAGGAGATTGCCGTATACTTCTCCGAGTCAACCCCTAGGACATGGAGGAGTCGTGGTCGGGCTTTCGAGGGCCGGTTGCACCTACCGGCAGCCGTACTACCTTTGGGCGCACAGGAGATGCAATGATCGAGTTTAAGGGCGTGAGCAAGACATACCCAGGCTCCGACAGGCCCGTCGTCAACGATCTCTCCTTCGAAGTCCCCGAAGGGGAGATCTGCGTTCTGGTGGGGCCCTCCGGGTGCGGCAAGACCACGAGCATGCGCATGGTGAACAGGCTCATCGAGCCTACGGAGGGCGAGATCCTCATAGACGGCGAGCCGAACACCGCGATGAGCGGCACCCAACTCAGGCGCAAGATCGGCTACGCTATCCAGCAGATAGGTCTCTTCCCCCACCGCACCATCGCCGAGAACATCGCCACCGTGCCGGGGCTGCTCGGCTGGGAGAAGGGGCGCATCCGGTCGCGCGTGGACGAGCTCCTCGAGCTCGTCGGCCTCGACCCCAACGACTACCGGAACCGCTACCCTGCAGAGCTCTCGGGCGGGCAGCAGCAGAGGGTGGGAGTGGCCCGCGCCATGGCCGCCGACCCGCCCATCATGCTCATGGACGAGCCCTTCGGCGCGGTCGACCCCATCACGCGCGAGCGGCTCCAGGACGAGTTCCTTCGCATCCAGGAGAACATAAAGAAGACCATCGTCTTCGTCACCCACGACATAGACGAGGCTATAAAGATGGGCGACAAGATCGCCATCCTCAAGCAGGGCGGCTTCCTCGCCCAGTACGACACCCCCGAGAACATCCTCGCCAACCCGAACTCCGAGTTCGTCGCCTCCTTCGTGGGCAACGATAGGATCCTCAAGCGGCTCTCCCTGACCAGGGTAGGCGACATGCAGCTCGAGCCGGCCAACGGCAACGCCGAAGGCCTTCCGCGCATAGACGGGAACCTGACCGTGAGGGACGCGCTCTCCGAGCTGATCGGCTCAGGCCGCAGCGAGGCCGTCGTGGAGAAGAACGGCGAGCGGGGCCTGCTCACCATAGAGGCGATAGAGGCCCTGACACGCGCCGGGGATGCCCCGCGTGAGTAAAGGCGTCGCCCTGGCGCTCCTGCAGGAAATCTCGCTCGAAGAGCCCAGGCTCGTAGAGTGGGACTGGCTCGCCGAGAACTTCTGGGAGGACATCTTCCCCGCGATCCAGGGTCACATGTACCTCTCGTTCGTCTCGGTCGCCATAGCGCTCGCCATCTCGTTGCCAGTGGGCGTGCTCGCCGCGCGCTACCGCAAGATATACCCTCCCGTCACGTTCGTGACCGGGATCCTCTACTCCATCCCGAGCCTCGCGCTGTTCTCCATCCTCATCTCCGTGCCCGGGATAGTCATCGGGCCGACGCCCGTGATCATCGCGCTCGTCGCCTACTCGCTACTGATCCTGATCCGCAACGTCGTAGCCGGCATCGACTCCGTCCCGGCCGAGACCATCGACGCCGCCCGCGGCATGGGATTGACGAACCGCCAGATCCTCTTCGGCGTCGAGCTGCCGCTGGCGCTGCCGGTCATAGTGGCCGGCATCCGCATCGCCACCGTCACCATCATCGGTATAGCCACGATCGGCGCCTACATCAGCGGCGGGGGCCTGGGGAAGCTGATCTTCGACGGCATAAACCGCAACTTCCCGACGATGATCATCGCCGGCGCGATCCTGGCGACTGCCCTCGCGATCATCGCTGACCTGCTGCTCCTCGCCCTCGAGCGCTACCTGAGGCCGTGGGCCCGACGGAGGAGGGCGTAGATGGTCGGCCAGATACTCGAGGTCATCGGACGTCCCGGCTTCACCCGGCTGCTCCTCACCCACGTGGAGCTCTCGGCCCTGGCCCTCATCATCGCGATCGTGATCGCCATCCCCGTCGCCCTCGCCGTGAGGAAGACCCAGGCCGGCGCCGCGGTCGCGATCAACGTGGGCAACATCGGGCGCGCCGTCCCGAGCCTGGCGCTCCTCGCCCTAGCCCTGCCGTTCTTCGGCTTCGGCTTCACCTCGGCGCTGCTGGCGCTCGCCGCTCTGGCGGTGCCCCCGATCCTCATCAACGCCTCGACCGCCCTGCGCGAGGTGAACCCCGGGGTCATCGACGCCGCGCGCGGCATGGGTCTCTCTGGGAGCCAGGTCCTCGCCCGCATCCAGCTGCCTATAGCCGCGCCGGTAATCTTCGCCGGCATCCGTACCTCGGCGGTACAGGTAGTCGCGAGCGCCACCCTGGCTACCTTCATCGGGGGCGGAGGTCTTGGGGACCTGATCGTCGAGGGGTTCCAGCGGGGGGACACCGCCATACTGCTCGCAGGCGCGCTCTCGGTCGCCGTGCTCTCGATCATCACGGAGGTCGGCTTCGCCGGCATAGAGCGCGCGCTCACCCCGAAAGGGCTCAAGATCGCGCAGAAAAGACGCAGTTAAGCATGTCGGAAAAAAGGGAGGAAAGATGAGGAACAGGACGAAGTCGATCCGCGTCATCCCGGCGCTACTGGCCGCCCTGGCGCTTACCCTGCTCGCCGCCTGCGGCAACGTCGGGGGTAGCGGCGAATCCGGCGGCGGTGGGGATGGTGGTGGCCCGACCATCACCATCGGCTCGAAGAACTTCACCGAGCAGTACATCCTGGGCGAGCTCTACGCGCAGGCGCTCGAGGCCAACGGCTTCACCGTCGAGAGGAAGCTCGACCTCGGCTCCGAGCAGATAGCGGACAAGGCGCTCCAGAACGGCCAGATCGACATGTACCCCGAGTACACGGGCACGGCGCTCGTGGCCACCCTCGACTACGAGGGCAACCCCGCCGACCTGAAGACGCCCGAGGAGACCTACCAGAAGGCGAAGGAGCTCTACGCGCAGCGTGACCCCGCCGACACTATGCTCACCCCCGCCCCCTTCAACAACAGCTACGGCATCTTCGTGCGCTCGGATGTGGCCGAGGAGCGGGACCTCGTGACCCTCGCCGACCTCGCCGAGGCCTCACCCGACCTCACCTTCGTCTCCTACTCAGAGTTCCAGAACCGCTCCGACGGCTACAAGAACATGCAGAGGAACTACCCCGCATTCGACTTCGGGGAGATCCGGATAGTTAACCAGCTCGGCCTCCGCTACCAGGGCCTGCAGGGCGGCGAGGGCGACGTCGGGGTGGGCTTCACCACCGACGGGCAGCTCGCCTCCGACGAGCTGGTGGTCATGGAGGACCCGAAGGGGATCTGGCCCTTCTACTACCCGGCCCCCGTGGTGCGGACCGAGGTCCTCGAGCAGAACCCCGAGATGAGGGACGTCCTGAACGAGGTCTCCGCGAGCCTCGACGTCGATACCATGCGCGAGCTCAACGGCCAGGTGGACCTCGAGCAGGAGGACCCCGAGGACGTCGCCGCGGAGCACCTCGAGAACGAGGGCATCGTAGAGTAGGGAGCACGCTCCAGCCTCCGGCTGTCGCTTGTCAGCACGTCCCCTTTCAGGGGACTTGTCAGCACGCTTCGGGCTTCGCCCTCGCTCTCAGCACGCTCAGGCTAACGCCTTCGCTCGTCAGCTACTTGCTGAGAAGTGAAATGCTGAAAGCGAGGCTCTTGTAAAGGGCCGAAGCGTGCTGAGAGCGGAAGCCGAAGGCTGGAGCGTGCTGAAAGCTGCCGACCGGAGGGAGGCGGCGTGCTGGACTTCCCCAGCGCCCGGTGCAAGACTGAGCGCGAGCGCGGGAAGGAGCCACGCATGACCGACACGCAGAAGGCGCCTACCATCAGGGCCGCGAGGGGGACTGAGATCTCCTGCAAGGGCTGGCACCAGGAAGCGGCCCTCCGCATGCTCATGAACAACCTCGACCCCGAGGTCGCCGAGCGCCCCGAGGACCTCGTCGTCTACGGCGGCACGGGCAAGGCCGCCCGCGACTGGGAGAGCTTCTGGGCCATCGTCGCGACCCTGCAAGGCCTCGACGACGACGAGACGCTCCTCGTGCAGTCCGGCAGGCCCGTCGCCGCCTTCCGCACCCATCCCTGGTCCCCGCGCGTCCTCATCGCCAACTCGCTCCTCGTCCCGGACTGGGCGGACTGGGAGACCTTCCGAGACTTAGAGAAGGCTGGGCTCACGATGTACGGCCAGATGACGGCGGGGTCCTGGATCTATATCGGCACCCAGGGCATCCTGCAGGGCACCTACGAGACCTTCGCCGCCGTCGCCGAGCAACGGTTCGGCGGAACCCTCCGCGGGCGCGTATGCCTCACCGCGGGCCTCGGGGGCATGGGCGGCGCCCAGCCGCTCGCCATCACGATGAACGAGGGCATAGCCCTCTGCGTCGAGGTGGACCCGAACCGCGCACGGCGGCGCCTGACGACCGGCTACCTCGACGTGCTCGCCGACGACCTCGAAGCCGCCCTGGAGCGCGCCGAGGCCGCCAGGCGCGAGGGCGAGCCGCTCTCCATCGGCATCCCGGGCAACGCCGCCGAGGTCTTCCCCGCCCTCCTCGAGCGCGGCTACGTCCCCGACGTCGTGACCGACCAGACCTCGGCCCACGACCCCCTCGGCGGCTACGTGCCGGCCGGCTACGGCCTGGAGGAGGCCGCCGAGCTGCGCGAGAGCAATCCGGAGCGCTATGTGCGTGAGGCCCGCGCCTCGATGGCCCGCCACTGCGCCGCGATGGCCGGCATGCGGGAGCGGGGCGCCGAGGTCTTCGACTACGGCAACAACCTGCGCGCCGAGGCCAGGCTCGGCGGCTTCGACGGGGCCTTCTCGTACCCAGGCTTCGTCCCGGCGTACATAAGGCCGCTCTTCTGCGAGGGCAAAGGGCCTTTCAGGTGGGCGGCGCTCTCGGGCGACCCCGACGACATCGCCGCCACCGACGAGGCGATCCTCGAGCTATTCCCCGACGACGAGCGCCTCGGGCGCTGGGTCGAGCAGGCCAGAGAGAAGGTCCGCTTCCAGGGGCTCCCGGCGCGCATCTGCTGGCTCGGGGCTGGCTCGCGCCACAGGGCGGGAATGCGCTTCAACGAGCTCGTCGCCGACGGGACCATCTCCGCCCCGATAGTCATAGGGCGCGACCACCTGGATACAGGTAGCGTCGCCTCACCCTACCGCGAGACCGAGGCGATGAGGGACGGATCCGACGCCATCGCCGACTGGCCGATCCTCAACGCCCTGCTGAACACGGCGAGCGGGGCGAGCTGGGTCGCGGTCCACCACGGCGGAGGAGTGGGGATAGGGCGCTCCATCCACGCAGGAGCCCAGGTCCTCGCTGACGGCACGGAAGATGGCGCGGCCCGCCTGCAGCGCGTGCTCTTCAACGACCCGGGCATAGGCGTCGTCCGCCACGCCGATGCGGGCTACGAATCGGCGCAGGCGGCGGCCACGCGCCTTGGCATCCAGATGCCAGCACTAGAAAGTTGAGGCAAACTCTACGCCCCGACCTCGTTGTCGATGCCCATGGGGCCAGTAGTGATGTCGGCATCACTGTAGAACATGGAAGGCTAGCCGCGGTCGGTCCCGCTACAGACGGGGAGCGGCTACCAGGAAGGGC
>DATACV010000136.1:0-5993 GCA_036258875.1 Rubrobacteraceae bacterium | reverse complement strand
GGGGTGCACCAGGAGGAGGCGAGGACATGAGGAATTTGACGGGCGTGGAACACCCGGCCACCAAAGCCGTCTGGGCGGGCGAGGAAAGGTACCTGGTAGAGGGGGCCACGCAGGTGCCGATCGTGCAGAGCATCCCGTTCGGCTATGACGACCTCGACGAGTGGATGGGCGTCGCTTTGGGCCAGCGCGAGGGGCACATCTACAGCCGCAACTCCAATCCCACTACCCAAGCCTTCGAGGAGAAGGTTGGGGCGCTGGAGGGAGCGGAGGACTCCACGAGCTTCGCCACTGGAATGGCGGCCATCAGCAGCACCCTGTACGCCTTTCTCAAGCCCGGCGATAGGGTGGTCTCCGTCAAGGATACCTACGGCGGGACAAACAAGATCTTCCTGGAGTTCCTCCCGAGGGCCGGCGTGGAGGTAACGCTCCTCGACACCACGGACCACGACTCCGTAGAAGAAGAACTCGCTAGAGGGTGCGACCTCTTGTACCTGGAGACACCGACGAACCCGACGCTCAAGCTCGTCGACATAGCGCGCCTTTCGGCGGCCAGCCACGAGGCCGGGGCGCTCGTCGTGGTCGACGGCACATTCGCCACACCGATAAACCAGAGCGCGCTGGCTCTCGGGGCCGACCTCGTCCTCCACAGCGCCTCCAAGTACCTCGGCGGGCACTCTGATGCCCTCGGCGGCGTCTTGTGCGGGCCGCGGGAGCTCGTGCGGAGGGTGTACCACTACCGCGAGATCAACGGAGCCGCCCTCGACCCCTTCGCCGCCTATCTCTTGCTCCGCGGTCTCAAGACCCTTGACTTGCGGATTGCTCGCCACAACGAGAACGCTATGAAGGTGGCGCGCTTCCTGGAGGGACACCTCGCGGTAGAGCGAGTTTTCTACCCTGGCCTGGAGTCGCACCCGCAGCACGAGCTTGCCAAGAAGCAGATGCGGGGCTTCGGTGGGATGCTGAGCTTCTCGCTCGTGGGCGGGTACGAGGCGGTCAAAGAGTTCTTGCCGCGCCTGCGGCTCGCGCACCGCGCGGCGAACCTCGGGGCGGTCGAGACCACCGTGGGGCCGCCCGCCACCACAAGCCACGTCGAGTCCAGCGCCACAGAGCGCGAGGCGATGGGCATACCGGAGGCGCTCGTGAGGTACTCGACGGGCATAGAACACGCCGACGACCTCATCTCGGACCTGAACAACGCGCTGACCGTTAGATGAGGTTCTTGCTGCCCTCGCGGCCACCAACGTCAGGCACGTTAGTGCGCTTCGAGGCAAGGGAAGTGCGCTTGCTACAGTGCATCGGACGCCGCCGGGCATGGCCGGTCCGAAGAGGAACAAATCGCGCAGCCAGGAGCAACAATCGACATCGCGCCGTATAGTACTCCAAGAAAGTCCTTACACTCAGAACGTTAGCCACCTCGTGTTGGTCTGCAGGTCGCGGCGCTCGGTCTGGCTGTGCATGAAGCCTCTTTTGATGCCATCATTACACTGAGGGTGAGTGTTGGGAAAGGCGAGGACATGACGTTGTCTCGACACAGAGGGTCAAGGCTTGCTCCTGGAGACCGCCTGCCAGTACTGACAAGATCCTTCGGCTGCGCCTTATGAGTGATCTAACCTTTCGTCCGCAAGACCTCGGGATAGGTCACCTCTTCGAGCGTGTGCGGGACGCGATCATCGTCGCGGACGCCCACACCGGACGGATCCTTTTGTGGAACCTGGCCGCAACAGAGATCTTCGGCTACTCGGTCACCGAAGCGCAGGAGATGAACGTCGAGGAACTCGTTCCCGAGCGCTTGAGGGCTCGGCACCGTACAGGGTTGGCCCGCTACCGCGAGACGGGGCACGGACCCTACATCGACTCGAACGAACTATTGGAGCTGCCCGCAGTGCGGAAGACCGGCGAGGAGATCAGCGTCGAGATGAGCCTGAGCCCTATAGAGCCGATCCGCGACCTGGGGGACGGACAGAGACGCTACGTGCTAGCTGTCGTGCGTGACATTACCGAGCGCAAGAGAACCGAAGAGGCGCTCAGAGAGAGCGAGGCGCGCTTCCACGCCCTGGTCCAGAACGCGCTGGACATCGTGATGGTCACCGACGCGCAGGGAACGGTACGTTACATCAGCCCATCGATCGAGCGCGTATTGGGCTACCGTCCTGAGGAGATGGTCGGCACCAACACCGCTGCGTACATCCACCCCGACGACCTGGAGAGAGCCCTCGGCGAGCTCTCCGGGGCCGCATCCAGGCCCGGGGTACATCCCGTGGCGGTAGAAACCCGCGTCAGACACAAAGATGGCTCCTGGCGCAATCTGGAAGGGATAGCCAACAACCTGCTGGACGATCCCGTAGTGGGGGGCATCGTGTTCAACCATCGGGACGTCACCGAACGCAAGGGGGCGGAGGAGGAGGTCAAGCGGCTCAATGAGGAGCTAGAGAACCGGGTCAAGGAACGGACCGCACGGTTAGAGGCCGCACTCGCCGAGCTCAGGGCCAGCGAGGAGCGTCACCGCCTGCTGGTAGACAACGTGGAGGACTACGCCATCTTCATGCTAGACCCCGAGGGGCATGTCCTCGACTGGAACGTGGGCGCCGAGCGTATCTTTGGTTACAAAGAAGAGGCGATCGTGGGCGAGCCCGGCTCTATCCTCTTCACGCCAGAGGACATCCGGGGTGGCGCCCCCGAGCGGGAACTCAGAAAGGCAGAGGAAGAAGGTAGGGCCTTGGACGAGCGCTGGCATACGCGAAAGGACGGCTCCAGGTTCTGGGCCAGCGGCTTCGTCAGGCCCGTACGGGACGACGCCGGCAACCTGCGCGGCTTCGCCAAGGTTGCACGCGACATCACGGAACACAGGAAGGCAGAGCAGGCCCTGAGCCAGAGCGAAGTACGCTACCGGGCAGTGGTCAAGCAATCTACGGATGGCATCTACCTGGTGGACGGCGACACCAAGCGCATCCTGGAGACCAACCCCGCATTGCAGAACATGCTTGGCTATACCGCCGGAGAGCTGAACGGGATGAAGTTGCACGAGATCGTGGCTCACGATCGCAAGGACGTAGAAGCCAACATCGAGCGCACCCTCAGGGAAGGAACACGCTTCATCAGGGAGCGAGGGTACCGGCGGAAGGACGGGTCGGTGGTGGACGTCGAGGTGGTGGCGAGCACTATCTACTACGGCGGCAAACAGGTCATCTGCGCCGCCATCCGCGACATCACCGAGCGCAAGAGGGCCGAGGAAGCGATGCACGAGGTCAGGGAAGCCGAGCGTCAGCGCATAGCCCGCGACCTGCACGATGGCGTGCTGCAAGACCTCTCCTACACCACGGCCGCCCTGGGCCTCGTCATGCTCGACGCCGAGGGCACGGGTCTAGAGCGAGAGCTGCAAGGAGCGATCGACGCCCTCCGGCGTGCCGCCGAGGGGCTGCGCATCGCGGTGAACGACCTTCGCGTTGCGGAGGAGCGAGGTCGACCGTTCTCCGAGCTGGTCGAAGCCCTGGTGGAGAGGAACCGTGAGATGGCCCGAGGCTACGAGATAGGGCTCGAGGTGGAGGAGGGTTTCCCCACGACATCCTTCGGGGATGCTGGCACGGAGATGCTGCGCGTGCTCCAGGAGGCACTGACCAACGCTAGACGCCACTCGGAGGCCAGCAACGTGAAGGTGACGTTGAGCAAGGATGGGGACGAGCTGGTGGCGGAAGTGGCCGACGATGGGCGAGGATTCGGGCCGGGGACCGCCGGCGGAATGGGGTTCAGGAACATGGGCGAGCGAGCCGCAGCACTCGGCGGTAACTTGAAGGTCGAGAGCTCGGTGGGGCAGGGAACCAGGGTCCGGCTGCGCGCAGCAATGCCACAGGAAGGATAGGGTTGTCGGCCGAAGATCAGGGGGTGCAAACCCACGTCTTGCTCGTCGACGACCACGCCGACTTCAGACGTCTCATGGTGGCCACGCTGGCTCGGCACCCCGACCTCGAGGTGGTTGCTGAAGCCGGATCATTGGCCGAGGCTCGCAAGCACGCCGCGGCGGTGAGATACGATGTGGTGGTGTTGGACTTGGGTCTCCCTGACGGTAATGGGGTAGATCTGATCGGGGACGTGCGGGAGTTCAACGCCGGTGCAGCGGTGCTCATACTGAGCGCCAGCCTCCACCCCACGAACCTCGAGCGGGCGACGGAGGCGGGCGCAGACGAGATACTGGACAAGTTGGCCTCTCCCGGCGAGATCGTCGCCACGGTAAGGCGCCTCGGGACAGGGGAAGCGCCGACCAGACGGGAGTAGGGGCTCGTATATTGGCATCACGCCATATTCACTCTTCGGGCACCTCTTACAAGCGCCGGCGCTTCCGCAGGCTTCCGCAGGCCTCTGTATGACTCTCGTAGGCCTCGGTTGCCCTCCTTGCTTCCGTTCAAATCCTTCTGAGTTACGTAGGCGAACTCGGTTCGTACTTGCGAGAGTCTGTCTAGTTTACTGCGGACCCGACTATTCCTGCGCGAACTAGCTACCGCCAACTTTTCAGCAGTCTCCACGAGCACCAACCTTTGTGCCGTTACGGTCCACGACCAGCAGTTATGAGAGCAGAGCGCGATGAAGGCTCAATGAATCGCCGGGCCTAATGTAATGGCGAGTCTTGATGAGTGAACGTGCAACGAACCACTTACCAGCCTTGATCTCCGTTGGACGTCGCCTCCGGCTTGGGGGTAAAATACCCTGGGGCGGATACATCCGGGTAACGCAGCACGGTGCCCGCAACGTGGAGACGGGGTGTCTGGGGAAGCGACAGAGGAGCGCATAGGCACCTCGGACGAGGGACCCGCCGAAGGGCCGGCGAGTACGCGGGCGTGGGTTGTGCGCTACGGGGCGGCGGTCGCCGCCGGGGTACTGGCACTCGTGATCCAGAGCCTGCTGGTGCCTCTGTCTGGGATGAGCCCCAACGCCACCCCCTTTCTGGTGTTCTTCGCGGCGGTGGTGGTCGCCGCTTGGTTCGGTGGCTTCGGACCGGGATTGGTGGCTACCGGGCTCTCCGTTCTGCTCAGCTGGTACTTCTTCCTCTCTCCGCAGTACTCGTTAGACCTCGGGAGCTTCGGGCAGGGTCTGCGGCTGGTCGTGTTCGTGCTGGAGGGGGTGGTCATCAGCTGGCTGGTGGGGGCCATGCACGCCACCAGGCGGGAGGCAGAGGAGAGGGCGCGAGAGATCGGGGGGAGCGAGCTGGAGCTCCGGGCGCGGGCGCGCCAGCAGGAGGCCGTCGCCGAGCTCGGCCAGCGGGCGGTGGGCAACGCCGACCTTCGAACGCTGATGGAGGAGGCTGTCGCGTCGGTCGCCGAGGTGCTGGAGGTCGAGTATGCCAAGGTCCTGGAGCTGCTCCCGGGCGGCGAGGAGCTGCTCGTGAGGGTGGGCGTGGGCTGGGAGGAGGGGGTGGTTGGCACGGCGAGGGTAGATGCCGGCCGCGACACCCAGGCGGGGTACACCCTCCTCTGGAACGAACCGGTGCTCGTCGAGGACCTGCGCGCGGAGGAGCGTTTCAGGGGGCACGCGTTGCTGCACGAGAACGGGGTGGTGAGCGGCATGACGGTGATCATCGACCCCGGCGGAGGACAACCATTCGGCATCCTGGGCGCGCACAGTAGGGAACGCAGGAAGTTCACCGAGGACGACGCCAACTTCCTGAGGGCTGTGGCCAACGTGCTCGCCGCGGCAATCGAGCGCGAGCGGGCCGAGGCGAAGCAGCGCTTTCTGGCCGACGCTGGCGCGCTGCTCTCCTCCTCGCTGGACTATCGGGTGACGCTGGCGAGCGTGGCGCGGCTCGCGGTGCCGGCGCTGGCCGACTGGTGCGCCGTGGACGTTCTGGAGGGTGGCGCCGTCGAGAGGCTCGCTGTCGAGCATCCCGACCCCGACAAGGTGCTCCTCGCCATGAAGCTGCAAGAGCGCTACCCTCCGGACCCCGAAGCACCCGGCGGGGTGCCGCACGTGCTGAGGACCGGCCGCCCCGAGTTCTACGCCGAGGT
>DATACV010000135.1:0-4728 GCA_036258875.1 Rubrobacteraceae bacterium | reverse complement strand
CCCCGCACGGCGCCACTCGGAAAGTCTTCGTTGTGCACGTTGACGTAGTACCCGGAGGGGTTGTTCTTGATCTTCCTGATCAACGTGCGGCCGCTCCTGACGCACCCGCTCGAAGAGCCGTCGGTCGGTGGCTTGAGCGTCTTGACTATCGGGCCGGCTTCGCTGGCGGAGCCTCTGTGAATGTGCGCGTCGGTGGCCGGCGCTATGTTGTTCACGGTGATCGTGTAGCAGATCCTCTCCCGCGTGGGCATGAGGTCGAGATCGGCGGTCCCGCTGCCGTTGCGGTCGCCCGGCCCAGGCCTCTCCGCCGCCCCCGTGAGGGTAGCGGTGAGCATCGTACCCGCCAGCGCCGTCCCGCCGAAGACTACGAGGCCGACCAGCGTCAGCGTCGCTACCATGAACACTCTCTACTTGTCCACGATCTCCGTCTCCCTGGGTAGCCGCCCCTACGCTAATCGAATACGCAGCGGCGACCCGGCGGTTCATTCTCCGCTCTCCTGGCGTAGAATGACGGCCCTGGCGAGACGCTACAGTTCCCCTGGAGGGAGATCCCATGCCGGACGTAACCATCATAGGCGGCGGGCTCGCCGGCAGCGAGGCGGCCTGGCAGGCGGCGGAGCGGGGCTGCTCGGTCGAGCTGTGGGAGATGCGGCCCGCGAAGCAGACACCAGCCCACCACACCGAGGACTTCGCCGAGCTCGTCTGCTCGAACTCGCTCGGCAACCGCTCCCTCGAGACGGCTTCGGGGCTCTTGAAGGAGGAGCTAAGGCGGCTCGGCTCGGTCATCCTGCGCTGCGCCGACGCGAACTCGGTCCCGGCCGGCGGCGCTCTGGGGGTAGCCCGCGAGGACTTCGCGCGGGCCGTCACCGAGACCGTCCACGCCCACCCGAAGATAGAGGTCGTCCGGACCGAGGCGACCGCCCTCCCCGACGGACCGTCGGTAGTCGCCACCGGACCGCTCACCTCCGACGCCCTTGTCGAGAAGATAGAAGAGCTCTCAGGCGAGACGCTCTACTTCTACGACGCGGCGTCCCCGATCATCCACCGCGAGTCGCTGGACGAGGACGTCGTCTACCGCGCCTCGCGCTACGGCAAGGGCGAAGCGGCCTACCTGAACTGCCCCATGACCGAAGAGCAGTACTACGCCTTCGTCGAGGAGGTCGCGGCCGCCGAGCTCTCCCCCATAAAGAACTTCGAGGAGGACATGTACTTCGAGGGCTGCCTCCCCGTCGAGACCATAGCCCGCCGCGGCCCCGAGACCTTGCGCTTCGGCCCTATGAAACCGGTGGGGCTGCCGGACCCGCGCACCGGGAAAGAGCCTTTCGCCGTCGTGCAGCTGAGGCAGGACGACGCGGAGGGCCGGCTCTTCAACATCGTCGGCTTCCAGACCCGCCTGAAGTGGGGCGAGCAGCGGCGCGTCTTCCGGACCATCCCCGGCCTCGAGAACGCGGACTTCGCCCGCATGGGCGTTATGCACCGCAACACCTACCTGCCCTCGAACCGCATGCTCGAGCCGACCATGCGGATAAGAAGCGAGCTTAGCGAAGCTCCCCTCTTCTTCGCGGGGCAGCTCACCGGGGTCGAGGGCTACGTCGAGAGCGCCGCGATGGGGCACATCGCCGGCGCCAACGCCGCCCGCATCTCCCGCGGCGAAGAGCCCGTCGTTATGCCGCGCGGAACCATGATGGGCGCCCTCGCCCACTACATCACCACCAAGGAGGGAAGCCTCCAGCCCATAAACTCCAACTGGGGACTAGTCCCCGCCGCCCCCAAGAGGGAGGGGGGTCGCCGCCTCGCCAAGCCCGAGCGGAGGCAGCGCCAGGCCGAGATGGCGCTCGCCGTGCTCGAGGACTTCATCGGTATCGGACCCGCAGCCGGAGATCCGCGGTTGGCCAAAACGCCGGGCTAAGACAGCGAGCACGATAGATGTCAAGGTGCCCGGCATCCTGGCATGCCGGGCCGCGGTCCAGACGAGAGGAGCGAGATGCCCATCGATACCGCGCTCATCGGCGCGTTGCGCGTCGAGCACCTCGAAGAGCGAGGCTTTCGGGGGGGCGACCACCCCCACCACACCCTCTTTCAGACATCTACCATCGAAGCCTTGCTCGACGGCAACTACGAGGGCAACGTCACCTTCGCCGAGCTGCAGGAGCGCGGGGACTTCGGTCTTGGCACCTTCGACGCGTTGGACGGCGAGATGATCTGCCTCGACGGCGACTTCTACCGGGTGAGGGCGGACGGGCGCGCCTACGCGGTAGACGGGGGGAGCAAGACCCCTTTCGCCGTCGTGACCTTCTTCGAGCCGGATCTCCTCCTGCCGCTCACCAGCGTGGAGGACTTCGCCGCCCTCTGCGCGTACCTGGACCGGGTAGTCGGGGACAGGGACGTGTGCCACGCCGTGCGGGTCGACGGGTACTTCGACTACGTCAAGACGCGCAGCGTGCCGCGGCAAGAGAAGCCCTTCCCGCCGCTCGTCGAGGTCGTCGAGCACCAGCCGACCTTCGAGTTTCGCGGCCTCAGGGGCAGCCTCGCGGGCTTCCGGTTCCCCGACCGCGTCGGGGGGCTGAACGTGGCCGGCTACCACTTCCACTTTATCAGCGAGGACAGGCGCGTCGGCGGGCATCTGCTCGAGTGCCGGATCTCCCGCGGCGAGCTCCGCATCGACCACGAAGCGAGCCTGCAGCTGGAGCTGCCGGCCGGCGTCGCCGCCGCCTCACCCGACATGACGGCGGCGAAAAAGGACGCGTTGGATCGCGCCGAGAGAGGCTAGGGCGAGGCCCGCGCCTAGAGTTTAGCGGCGGCCTCGGTCCGGAGGGCAGCCTCCAGGATCTTCTCGACCAGGCCCTCGAGGGAGATGCCGGCGGCCTCGGCAGCCAGGGGAAAGGTGGAGGTCTCCGTGAAACCGGGGATGGTCTTCACGTCTATGACCCAGGGGGTGTCTTCGGCGATGATGGTGTCTACCCGCGCGTAGCCCGAGCATCCCAGGGCGCGGTAGGCGGCGAGGGCGATGTCTTCTAGCTGGTCGGCGGCTCCGGCGGGTATCTCCGCGGGGATCGCGAAGTCCGTGGCACCGGGGGTGTACTTGGCCTCGAAGTTGTACGCGCCCTCGCGCGGTCGGATCTCGACGAGCCCCAGCACCTCGGGCTCCTCGCCGGCGGGCTCCAGGATGGGGACGGAGACCTCGGTCCCCTCCACCCACCTCTCGAGCAGGATCTTGGCGTCGTAGCCGAAGGCCTCGTAGACGGCGTCGAGCAACCCCTCCGGCTCCTCGACGCGCGAGAGCCCGAAGCTCGAGCCCTCGCGCGCGGGCTTGACGACGAGCGGGTAGCCCAGGGGCTCCGCCGCGGTGTCCAGCGCGGCCGAAGCGCCCATCTCGTTCATCGCCCGCCGGAAGAAGGTCCTGAACGGCGGGGTTGGAATGCCCGCGGCCCGCGCCGCCCGCTTGGCGTAGTCCTTGTCCATGCATCGGATGCTGGAGAGCGGCCCGCTCCCCGTATAGGGTATCCCCAGGGTCTCCAGCAGCGCCTGCACCGTCCCGTCCTCGCCGCCGGGGCCGTGCAGGCAGATAAACGCGGCCTCGGGCGCGAGCTCCATGAGCGAGCCCGTAGTCCCGTCTTCGATGTCCAGGGGGTAGACCTCGTGGCCGAGGCGTTCGAGGGCGTGCTGGACCCTGTTCCCGGTCACGAAGGAGATGTCCCGCTCCATCGAGGTCCCGCCGCGCAGGACCACCACTCGCGCCATCCCGAGACCCCTTACCCGTCCGGGCCCGAGGCGAAGCTGGCGGAGCGCGAGCTTCGCCTCGCACCACGCTGGGAGCCACGCTCCAGGTCGCTGCGGAGCTCCATGCGCTCGCGCACTACCTCGGAGAGAAGCTCGATACCGCGCCTTATCCGCTCGGGCTCGACGAAGGAGAAGTTAAGCCGCATGTGGTTCTTGCCAGCCCCACCGGCGTAGAAGCCCTCGCCCGGCACGTAGGCGACGTTGCGCGCGATGGCTCTAGGCAGCATCGCCGTGGCGTCCAGGTACGAGGGCAGGGTCGCCCACACGAAGAGCCCGCCCTCCGGGTGCGTCCAGTGGACCTCTTTGGGCATGAACTCCGCCAGAGACTCGAGCATCGCGTCGCGGCGCTCCCTGTACATGCTCGTAAGGCGCCCGACGTAGGAGCGCCAGTCGGCGTTCTGGAAGTAGGAGTAGATCATCATCTGCGAGAGGTTCGAGGAGCAGAGGTCAGCACCCTGCTTGCCGACGTTGATCTTGTGCAGTATCCCGGGCTGGGCGTGCACCCAGCCCAGCCTCACGCCCGGCGCGAAGATCTTGGAGAACGTCCCGAGGTAGACCACGCGATCCGCAACTCCCTCCTGCTCCTGCTCCAGCGCCGCGAGGGTAGGCAGCGGCTCGCCCTCGAAGCGGAGCATCCCGTACGGGTTGTCCTCGACGACCACGAGGTCGAACTCGCGCGCGATATCGAGCAGCTCGCGCCTGCGCTCCGTCACCAGGGTCACTCCCGCGGGGTTCTGGAAGTTGGGGACTGTGTAGATGAACTTGACGTGGAGGCCTTGCTTGCGGGCCCTGCTCACCGTCTCGCGCGCGGCTACCGGGATCATGCCGGCCCGGTCCATCGGGACGTGGGCGATGCGCGGCCTGTAGGCGGCGAAGGCGTTTAAAGCGCCGGCGTAGGTAGGGCCTTCGCACAGTATGGCGTCACCCTCGTCGAGGAAGACCTTGGCG
>DATACV010000134.1:0-1507 GCA_036258875.1 Rubrobacteraceae bacterium | reverse complement strand
AGGTGGGCCACGGCGTCCACGTCGTCCCTGGGGTAGGCCAGGCGGCGCATCGCCCGGCGCGCTATGGCGGCGCCGACGTTCTCGTGGCCGTAGAAGTGGATCTTCTTCGGCACGGTCCTCCCGCCGCAGTCCTCGCACTCGCCCTCCTCCGCGGTCTTCGAGAGGCTCTTCGCGTCGCAGTACGTGCAGCGGTGCTCGTAGACGAGCGTGCGCGGCTTGCCGATGTCGTGGAAGAACGCTGCCTTGCGCACTACCGAGAGGTCCCACCCCGACGTTCCCGGCTCGCCCTCGATGCTGGAGACCACGATCAGGGTGTGCTCGAAGACGTCCTTGTGGTGGAACTCGGCCTCCTGCTCGACGTCCACCGTCTCCATGAACTCGGGCACGACGTAGCGCATGAGGTCGAGGCGCACGAGGGTCCTCAGACCCTGCGCGACGTTGGGCGAGGTGATGATCTTCTCGAACTCATCCCTGATGCGCTCGGCGCTTATGCTCTCCAGCCAGCGGGCGTTCTCCCGGATCGCCTTCTCCAGGTCGGGCGTCATGGCGAAGGGCCGCTCGGGCGTGCTCAAGGTAGCCTCGAAGCGCACCGCCCGCAGCATCCGCAAGGGGTCGTCGCGCATCCGGTCCAGGGGGTCCCCGACGGGGCGGATCACGCCCCTCTCCAGGTCCTTCCGTCCCTCGAAGGGGTCGAGGATCTCGCCCGTCAGGGCGTCGGCCGCCACGGCGTTGATCGTGAAGTCCCTCCTCGCAAGGTCACCTTCGAGGCTCTCCCCGAAGGTGACCGCGGGGTGGCGGCTGCCCTCCGTGTACAGGTCGGCGCGGTACGTGGTGACCTCGACGGCGCAGCCGCCTATCTCCGCCCCGATGGTCCCGAACCGCTCGCCGACCGTCCAGAGGTGGTCCGCGTACGGCCTCAGGAGCCGCTTGACCTCGCGCGGGTGCGCATCCGTGGCCGCGTCGGCGTCAGGGTGCTCCCGCCCGAGAAGCCTGTCCCGTACGTACCCGCCCACCAGGTACAGCTCGTGCCCCGCCTCCCGGAAACCCTGTCCCAGGCGTCCGAGCGGCTCGGGTACGTCCAGGCTTTTGACATCTGCCATCATGAGTAGTCAGATTCTAGTACGCTAGCCCCCCGCGTCCAGAGGCGTGGCGCCCCCGCCTAGCCGGCGATGGCCGCCTCGCGAGAGGGGAAGATATCGAAGTAGTCCCTGAAGCCGGTGACGGAGAAGATACGCTCGACGGCCTTCGAGGGGGAGGCGAGGCGGAGCGAGATCCCCTGTTGCTGGAGGGCGTCCTTGGCGCGCACGAGGGCCGAGAGCGCCGTCGAGTCCATGAACGCGACGCCGCCCATGTCGAGGACCACGGCGCCGTTCGCGTCCGCGGCCCGCTCTATGGCGGACTGGACCTTCGGGGCCGTGTGGAGGTCCACCTCGCCGCGCACCGCGATGACGGAGTAGGCTTCGGCGTGCTCGTCTATGCTGACCTCGAAGTCCAAGATAGGACCCGC
>DATACV010000133.1:0-7624 GCA_036258875.1 Rubrobacteraceae bacterium | reverse complement strand
AGAGCTGGTGCCCGAGATGGGCTCCTTGGGTTTGCTTGGGATGCACCTAGAAGGCTACGGCTGCGCTGGCAAGGGTGCCGTCTCCTACGGCCTGGCGTGCATGGAGCTTGAGGCTGGGGACTCGGGGCTTAGGACGTTCGTGAGCGTGCAGGGCTCCTTGGCGATGAGTGCGATCCACAAGTTCGGCTCCGAGGAGCAAAAGCGGGAGTGGCTGCCCGCCATGGCGCTTGGGCACAAGATAGGCTGCTTCGGCCTCACCGAGCCTGCCGCAGGCTCTGACCCTGCCTCCATGAAGACCTTCGCGCGCAGGGAGGGTTCGGAGTGGATACTCAACGGCTCCAAGCGCTGGATCGGGATGGCAACAATAGCGGATGTGGCTGTTGTGTGGGCAAGAACAGACGAGGAGAATAACCCCGTCCGGGGCTTCCTGGTGCCCACCCACGCAAGAGGGTTCACTGCCACCGACATAACAGCCAAGATGAGCATGCGAGCCTCCGTGCAGTGCGACATCTCCCTCGAGGACGTACGACTCCCAGCCGAGGCGATGCTGCCCGGGGCGGAGGGGCTAAGGGGACCTTTTGCGTGCCTCAACGAGGCGAGATACGGCATCGTGTGGGGGGCTATGGGGGCTGCGAGGGAGTGCCTTGTGTGCGCGCTAGGGTACGCCAAAGAGCGCGAGCAGTTCGGCAAGCCCATAGCCTCCTTCCAGCTCACCCAGGAGAAGCTCGTGAACATGATGGTGGAGGTCGAGAAGGGGGCGCTCCTGGCGCTGCACCTCGGGCGCATGAAAGACGAAGGCGCCTTGAGAGCGGAGCAGATCTCCTTGGGCAAGCTAAACAACGTGCGCGAGGCGATAAAGATAGCCCGCGAGGCGCGCACCATCCTGGGCGGCAACGGGGTGACGCTAGAGTATCCGGTGATGCGCCACATGGCCAACCTCGAGAGCGTGAGGACCTATGAGGGCACAGACGAGGTGCACACCCTCATCCTTGGCCACGCCATAACCGGTATCCCAGCCTTCCGCTAGGCGATTTGCGGAGGTCGTGACCCCCGCAAATTGCGCTTTCAGCTCTCAGCCATCAGCTATAAGCCAGGGAACGAAGGGCTGAAAGCTGACCGCTGAAAGCTGATGGCTTTAATATATGCCGGTGAGTAGCGAGCCGCGCACCGGCGTAACCCCTGACCACTTCGCGCGCACGCCTTCGACCTGGCTGGCCTACCTGCTGGTCGGGTACTTCATGTACGTGCAGGCCTCGCTTGGCCCGGTCATCCCGTTCCTGCGCGAGGACCTCTCCCTGGGTTACGGCGCCGCGGGGCTGCACTTCGGCGCCTTCGCCCTCGGCACGCTGTTCACGGGTCTACTCGGCGACCGTCCGGTGCGCCTGTTGGGGAGGCGCACGATCCTCTGGGGAGGCGCGGTCGGGATGGCGGTGGGGGCGGCAGCCCTGACCGCCGCTAACGGTGCGGTGGCGAGTCTCTCCGCCTCCCTCCTGACGGGTTTCAGCGCGAGCCTGCTGCTCATGAGCGCCCAGGCCGCGCTCTCGGACCTGCACGGGGAGTGGCGGGCGGTGGCCATCTCCGAGGCGAACGTGGTGGCCGGGGTCGCGGCGATACTCGCCCCGCTGATGGTGGGAGTCTTCTCGCGCACCGAGTTCCCCGGCTGGCGCGGCGCGCTGCTCTTCGTCGTGGTGATCCTGGCGGCAATCTCGTTGTTCCTGGGACGCGCGCCGGTCCCGAGCGCGAAGCCCGAGCCTAGAGATCGCCACGAGAACGATGGGGGAGAGGGAAGACGCGCCCTGCCGACCGTCTTCTGGGGCTGGTGCGCGGTCATCTTCTTCTGCGTCTCGGTAGAGTGGAGCGTGGCCTACTGGGCCACCTCTTTCCTGGAGGGCGAGGCCGGCCTCGCGGCAGCCGACGCCGCGACCCTCATGGGCGCCTACTTCGTCGCGCTCCTTATCGGACGCATCCTCGGCAGCCGCCTCGCCCGCAGCGTGCGCCCCGGCAAGCTCCTCGTGTGGGCGGTGATCCTCTCAGCCGCCGGCTTCCTGCCTTTCTGGCTGGCGCCCGTGATCTCCGCTCCCGCGACAGCCGCTACGCTCGTGAGCGTAGCGGGCCTCTTCGTCGCTGGCCTCGGCATCGGCAACCTCTACCCTCTTGGCGCCTCTCTCGCCACGGGCGCGGCATCCCAGACGGTGGATCTCGCTACCTCCCGCCTCGCCCTGACCGTCGGCTGCGCGCTCCTGCTCATCCCCCCATCCCTCGGCCTCATCGCCGACCGAACAGGAATCGGGAGCGCCTACGCTATCGTGGCCGTCCTCCTCCTCGCGGCCCTCACCCTCGCCATAACCGTAGAGCGCTCCGCCCAGAGACGCGAAAAGGGCGGGGAGTAGCTCCCCGCCCAAAGTAGCTGACCGCTGAAAGCTGAGAGCTTAAATCACCGAGCTCGCCGGGCCGCCGGCGACGTAGATGGTCTCGCCGCTGATGTAGGAGGCGTCGTCGGAGACGAGGAAGGCTACGACGTTGGCGATGTCCTCGACCCGCCCGAAGCGCTTGAGCGGGATGTTCTTGGCGAAGCGCTCCTTCATGTCCTCCATGGTCATCCCGGCGCGCTCGGCTGCCTCCTTGGTCATCTCCGTCTCGATCCAACCCGGCGCAACCGCGTTGACGTTGATGTTGAACCGCCCGAGCTCCAGCGCCAGCGTCCGCGCCAGAGCCTGCAACCCCGCCTTGGCAGATGAGTAGTTGGCCTGCCCGCGGTTGCCTAGAGCCACGATGGAGCTGGTCATCACGATCTTGCCGTACTCCTGCTCCACCATGTACTTCTGCGCCGCCCGCGAGCACAGGAAACTACCCTTCAGGTGCACGTCCAACACCGTGTCCCAGTCGTCCTCGCTCATCTTGAAGGCGAGGTTGTCCCGCAAGACCCCGGCGTTGTTGACAAGGATGTCGATCCGCCCGAAGCGGTTGGCTATCTCCTCGAAGGCAGCCTCGACCTGCTGCGCGCTGGATACGTCACAGGCGACCGCCAGCGCCTCAGCCCCGGCCGCCTCCACAGCCTCTACCGTCTCCCTCGCCGCCTCCGCAGAGAGGTCCACCACCGCGACGTTGGCGCCTTCCTGCGCCAGCCGGATCGCCTCTGCAGCCCCGATGCCCCGAGCCGCACCCGTCACGACCGCAACCCGTCCGCTGAGTCTCACAAGCTCACCTTCCCTGGCCAATAAACATTGCAGCTCCACGTCGCATGAGTGGTGGAGTTGTTACATGCACGTAAATTGTATACGAACGGAATTTATGTGTCCAGCGTAGATATAGGCTTACTGAAGGTAGATGTAAGACGCACTCTCGGAGAGGGCCGTCTATCGGGATTGTATACGGTTATGCGGTGCTCCGTTTGTATGTGGGATCACGTGTCCCGCACCTCTCGAGAGAGGCCCCCGAACCGGCGGGGGCCTCGGCTAGTCGGGTCTCTGTCGGCTAGGTCCTTATGTAGACCCCGCCATTGATGTCTAGCGCCTGGCCGGTGATGTAGTCTCCGTCCTCGACGAGGTAGCGGACGGCGCGAGCTATCTCCTCGGGCTTGCCGAAGCGACCCAGGGGCACGGTCTTCAGGAGCTTGCCCTTGGCCTCCTCGGGGATGGAGGCGACCATGTCCGTCTCTATGAAGCCGGGGCAGATCGCGTTGACCGTTATACCGCTGCGGGCGAGCTCCTTGGCCGCAGTCTTGGTGAAGCCGAGGAGGCCGGCCTTGGCCGCCGAGTAGTTGGCCTGGCCGATGTTGCCTGCCTCGCCGACGAAGGAGCTCATGTTGATGATCTTGCCGCCTCCCTGCTCCATCATGTGCGGTAGAGCCGCGTGAACGGTGTAGAAGGCGCTGTTCAGGTCCACCTGGATGACCTTGTCCCAGTCCTCTACCGAGAGTTTCTTCAAGGTCCTGTCTATGTTTATGCCGGCGTTGTTGACCAGCACGTCTATCCTGTTGAACTCCTCTATCGTCTTGTCTATGAGGGTCTGGGCCTCCTCGGGGTCCGAGACGTCAGCCTGCACCGCGATCGCCCGCGACCCGCCCTCCTCGATCCTGCCCACCAGCTCCTCGGCGGGCTCCTTGCTCCGCGAGTAGTTGACCACCACGTGCGCCCCGCCACGTCCCAACTCCTCCGCGATGGCAGCCCCTAACCCCCGGCTCGCCCCCGTGACGACGACCACCGCTTCTTGCAAAGTGCCCACCTGCGCCTCCCTTCCGTGAACCTCCTGTAGCCCAAGTTTATTGACAGCGAAAATCCGTCGCAAACTATGTACCTCTCGCATATACGCAGGGACCACCCTCCGACCAACCACCCTACCCCACACGCCAACTGTCTCCTCGAGGCCACCATGAGGGCCGACGCCCGAAGCGTTACAGCTGCAGAGAGTATTCCGGCGTTGCACAGGTTCTCGCTCCTACCCCGCCGCCTCTTGGCCCGCCTGGCTTCGGCGGCTTTCTTGGCTATCTCTCTTCGTCGCTCGGGGGACAGCTTCTCGGCGTGGGCGGGACCACCCTTCAGGCCGGCATGGAGACGGCGGACGCTCTTGGCGGGACGCCCTACATCCCGTTCAGGTCCAGCACCGTGCAGCCGAAGACTATTCGGCGTGGGCGAAAATGTATCACTTGTTCATGTACAATCGTGAGGCATATATGTTGCATTACCACAAGCGTTCGAACGCGGATTCCGCGTTCTCGATGCTGAAAGGAAAGTTCGGCGACGCGGTTAGGAGCAAGAGTGAGGTGGGGCAGGTTGTGAACGAGGTTCTGGCCACGTGCCCATGCCACAACGTCTGCGTCCTCATCAGGGCGGCGCGCGAGTTGGGCGTCGAGCCGACTCTTGGTGCAGGATCGGGGGTCGAACAAGAACTCTCTACTTAGAGACCTTTTGGCGCAAAGCCCACCACGCCCTTGACAGTGAAGTACATATATGTAAAATGCACATAGAGATGGAAGAGAGTGTCATGGACAACGAGGAACGCAGGAGCGAGGCGGAGGCCCGGGAGACCGAGTTTCGGGGGGTAGAGGCGCGGCCGAGGAACTGGCTGGTGCCGGTAATACTGCTCTCCTTACGGGAGTGGAACTCTTACGGGTACGAGCTCATGGAGCGGGCGGCGGCCTTCGGGTTCGAGGCGATGAACCCTGGGACGTTGTACCGGACGCTCAGGCAGATGGAGAAGGAGGGCATAGTCGAGTCCACCTGGGAGACCAGTAGGGGAGGACCGGCGCGCCGAATGTACTCCATCACCGACGCGGGGAGGGCCTACCTCGACTTCTGGGCCAAGTCCCTCGAGCAGTACCAGAAGACCATGGACAACTTCTTCCGGATGTACACGGGTCGGCCGCCGCGGCCCGGAGACAAAGACAAAGAGTAACGGCGGGAGGATCTTCCGCACGAGAGGTGCGGAGAAAGGAGTTTGGTAATGGCTGATATGGGCAAGGCTAACAAGGCGGCGGAGCGGCTCGCGGAGACCACGCGGGATTCCTTCGGGACCGTCGTGGACCACGCGGTCGGCCTGCAGGAGCGCAACGTCCGCTTCGCGCAGGGTCTGGTCGAGGATTCGATCAGGGAGCTCAGGCACCAGGCCGAGAGCAACAGGGCGATGACCCAGGAGCTCGTCGAGCGTGTCGAGCGGCAGCGCGACGCCTTCCAGACGCTCGTCGAGGAGTCCGTCGACGCTTACATGGACCTGGCCTACGCGCCCCTCTCCTACTACAAGGAGGGCCTCGAGGTCGTCGGCAAGGCCGTCAGGTAGAGAGAGCCCAGGCTTGTAACGGGGGAGCGGGCTTTTGCCCGCTCCCTTCGTTTGTGGCGCACCGCAACAGGTGTGAGCGGGGTCTCCGCTGGGTAAGTAACTCTCTGTATGTGATCGAGGAGGTAGTAATCATGGACGAGAGACAACAGAAGCAGGTAAACGAGGCGGCCGAGAAGTTCGCCGAGGCGATCAAGGAGTCCTACCAGGCCCTCGCCGACCGCTCCGTATCGGCGCAGGAGCTCAACGCGCAGCTCACGCAGGACTTCTTCAACGGGGTCATCAACAACCTGCGCACCCAGGCCGAGAGCAACCGGGCGCTGGCGGAGGACCTGGTCGAGCAGCAGCGCAAGCAGCAGGAGGCCTCCCAGGCCCTCACCCACGAGTCCGTGAACGCCTACACGGAGTTCCTGAACTCCATGTTCTCCTACTACCGGGGCAGCCTGGATGAGGCTCAGAGGAGCGCCAGGCAGTAACCGGAGCAGATCCATGATGGAACCCGCAAGGCTCGGGCCCTCTACAGGGGCCCGAGCCTTGTTTTTTAGTGTATCCTCTTGCACAAAGGTCAGAGGGAAGGAGAATGCATGAGCTTCGGCAACGGAAACGGCAACGGCGAGATCGTCATCTCGACACCTTTGCGGACCGGCATAGGCACCTTCGGAGGGGCGCTCAAGGACACCCCGGCGACGGACCTCGGGGCCACGGTGGGCCAGGAGGTCTTGCGCCGCTCCGGCATCGAGGGTGAGCAGGTGGACCAGGTCATCGTCGGCAACATCCTCTCCGCGGGCCAGGGTATGAACCCCGGTAGGCAGGTCGGCATAAAGAGCGGGCTGCCTGTAGAGGTGCCGGGGATGACCCTCAACAGGATGTGCGGCTCGGGGTTGCAGGCCATTGTCTCCGGGGCGCAGGAGATAGCCCTGGGCGACGCGGACGTGGTCCTCGCCGGCGGCATCGAGAACATGGACATGGCGCCGTTCCTGATGCCCAAGGGTCGCTACGGCTACCGGATGGGGATGCCTGACGCCAAGATCTACGACCACATGGTCTACGACGGCCTGTGGGACGTCTTCAACGACTACCACATGGGCGTAACCGCCGAGAACGTCGCCGAGGCGTACGGGATCACCCGCGAGGAGTCCGACGCCTACGCCGTTCGCAGCCACCAGCGGGCCGCCAAGGCGCACGAGGAGGAGCAGTTCGACGGCCAGATCGTCCCCGTCGAGGTTAAGGTGAAGAAGGAGAAGGTCCAGTTCACCGACGACGAGCACGTCCGCCCGAGCGCCAGCGTCGAGGGCCTCGGCAAGCTGAAGCCGGTCTTCAAGAAGGACGGCGGCACCGTGACCGCCGGAAACGCCTCGGGCATCAACGACGGCGCGGCCCTCATGCTCGTCGCCAGCGAGAGGAAGGCCGGAGAGCTGGGCCTCCCCGTGGCCGGCAGGCTAGTCTCGGCCGCCGTGGCGGGCGTCGACCCCTCGGTGATGGGCACGGGCATGATCCCGGCCTCCCAGATGGCCCTGAAGAAGGCGGGCCTCTCCGTGGACGACCTCGACGCCGTCGAGGCGAACGAGGCGTTCTCCTCCATCGCGATCGCCGTCGGACGCGAGCTCGGGGTGCCCGAGGAGAAGCTCAACCCGGTCGGCGGCGCGGTCGCGCTCGGGCACCCGGTCGGGGCCACCGGCGCCGTGCTCACCGTGAAGCTCCTGCACCACCTCGACCGCACCGGCGGCCAATACGGCCTCGTGACCCTCTGCATCGGCGGGGGCATGGGTATAGCCGCGATCTTCGAGCGGGTCAGCTAAGGAGCACTTCAGCCGTCAGCTAGGGGCTGATGGTGGGGACTGTGGCGCCCGGG
>DATACV010000132.1:0-2536 GCA_036258875.1 Rubrobacteraceae bacterium | reverse complement strand
CATGCGCGCCTCCCTGCCGACGGTCGTCTCCCCTCGCAGGGCCCTGGATATGGACCATTCCTCCCGAGATATGCGGCGGCCATCGGGGTAGTAGGCCACCCCCCACACCTCCGGGGTGCGCTCCAGCGTGGTGCCTTCGGGTTCCAGCAGTGCCATGCGTCTCGCCGCGGAGTTGACGAACGTAAACCTCCCCGCTTCGTCGCAGACTATGATGGCGTCTGCCGCTTGCCCCAGGATCGTTTCGAGCATGATCTTCTGGTCCTGGACCACCTCTTCGGCCAGCTTTCGCACCGTTATGTTCTCGTGGGAGATCACAGCCTGCCGCGTACCGGTGCCGGAGAACCGCGTAACCCTTCCCATAAACCAGCGCCGTTCGGTTGGCGAGTGGCACGGGTATTCCATCTCGAAGCTCTCCTGCCGGCAGGAGAGCACGGCCCTTATCCCCCTGGCGAAGGCGGCGGCTTCTTCGGAGTACGATCCCGTCGCCGAGTCGCAAACCCGCAGGTAGTTGGCACCCTCACAGACCTTCCGAGGGTCTCCCCCGTTCGCCTCGGCGAACGCCCTCCAGACTCCGTTCACGGCGACGATCTCGCCCGACTCGTCGACGATGGCCAGATGCGCGGAGAGGCTGTCCAGCGTCTGCTGCAACTCCCGGCCCCGCTGAGCCTCCTCTTCTCTGGTAGCCTGCTCGCGCTCCAGCGCGCCGAGCAGCTCCAGCCGTCCTACCACCGCCCGGGCAAACGCCCCGAGCACCCTCATCTGCTCCTCGCCGAACTCGACGGACCGGCCGCTCAGCAGGCAGAGGGTGCCGATGGCTTGCCCGCTCGAGGTTACGAGGGGGGTTCCGGCGTAGAAGCGGATGCCGTAGTTCACGCACCAGTGCTGCTCCCTGAACTCTTCGGTAGCCAGGAAGTCCTCCACGACGAGCGGCGTCTCGTCGTTCACAACGTACCGGCACATGCTGTGCTCGAGGGCGTCTTGCCTGACTTCGGCCAGGTCGGGGTCCAACTCACCGGACCAGGCCCTGAAGTATTGTACGTCTGAGAGGTTGAGGTTGACCATGCAGAGGTCGGTCCCGTACACGCCGCGTACCTCGTCTACCAGGTCCTGGAGGACGTGGTCCACCCCGGGCCGGACCGCTCTCAAGTATTCAAGCGCAGCCAAGCGTTCTGCTTCACGTCTGTCTCCGCCCGAGGACGTGGTGTCGCGCTGGTGTTTCTCGGCTGATGAAGCCACGGCAGTCTTTGCTAGTGCGTGTACCGGCTATGTGAAGGGTATCACACCACCGCGCGCGGCTCTCGCGTCGAGCCTCTTGTGGGGCAATCGCCCCAGCCACCATTACCGGCGACCAATGGTCGGAAAGCCCGATGGCAACCCGGTGGGGCCGGCGCATACTCGTCGGCACGATGGTCGTAGGCGCCTACACGGAGCGGCTCCCTTTTGGCTGCTGCCTGCGTGTTCGACGGCGCACCGCCCATCGGTCCGGGCTCGGGTGGCCCCTCCTCTCCCCTTTTCCCACCCTTCACCCTATCGGGGCCACCCATCCGGGCCTTTCTACCGGGAGTAACCCCCGAGTCATCGTGTCCCGCCAGCTCGCGTCCGACGGTCGGGAGCTCGCGCAAGACATGGTGCCATCTCGTGAAGGCGGGGCCCGATGATAAAGGTCTCCGTGGAGGTGCGCGAAGGGGCAGCCTGCTTCAGGGTGGGGGTGCGGGCGGAGAGCATAGACCGGGCCGTGAGCATCGTGAGGGGGCACCACCCCGACCGCAACGTGCGGGTGGTGTTCCCCATAGATCCCGATGGGTTCTTTGTCGGGGAGGACGAGGCGAGAGACGGTAGCCGGAAGCGCCTCCTTCCCCATCGGCTTCGGTAGACAGGGAAGAGGCATAGACCGGGTGCCTTCCCGAGGCGTAACTGGCGCGGGCAGCACACGCCGGGGAAGACAGTACGCGCTGGTGGCGGACGAGGAGCTCATCTCGCTCGTGGAGGTGGGCGACGCCCAAGCCTTCGCCGTCCTCTACGACCGCCACGCCCGCGCCGCCTACTCCCTGGCCTACCGCATGATGAGCGAGAGGCAGGCCGCCGAGGACCTCCTCCAGGACGCCCTGCTCAAGGTCTGGCGCGCCGCTGGCACCTACCGCCCCGAGCGCGGCAGCGTGCGCACCTGGATCCTCTCCATAGTCCACAACCGCGCCATAGACCAGCTACGCTCGCTGGCCAGCCGGCGCAGGACCCAGGAGAAGGTCGAGGCCTCCGCGCCCCGCAGCCAACCGAGCGAGGCGTTCGCGGAGGCGTGGCGCAACGCCCAGAGGGAGCAGGTTCGGGAGGCCCTGGGCACGCTGCCGCCCGAGCAGCTGAAGACTTTGGAGCTGGCGTACTTCTCGGGCTACACCCACGTGGAGATCTCCGAGCTCTTGGGGGTGCCTCTGGGGACGGTGAAGGGGAGGATGCGGCTGGGGCTCAAGAAGATAAAGGACTACTTCGACTCCGAAGGCGTGGCGGTACCGAGGTAAATCTTCTACGCAGGCTCGAAGCC
>DATACV010000131.1:0-1988 GCA_036258875.1 Rubrobacteraceae bacterium | reverse complement strand
ACTCCTCGTCCTCGAGGACGGCGGGTACGGTCGAGAGCGAGGCCGGGTAGTAGAGCGCGTTGAGGACGCCCAGCACACCGGCGAGCGCGTACAGCGGCCACAGGCTCGAGACCTCGAGGAAGGCGATCGCAGCCAGCGCCGTGGCGAGCCCGGCCCGCCCGGCTCCGCACAGGAAGAGGACGCCGGCGGGCGAGAACCTGTCGCTGATCCAACCCCCCACGGGCATCAGCACCGCCCCGGGTACGGCGGCGACCGCGAGCACCGAACCCAGCGCGAAGCCGGGCCCCGCTACCCGCAGCGCCAGAAGGGTCAGCGCCACGAAGAGCATCTGGTCCGCGAACACGGCCACCCCCTCCCCAACGAGGAGCCGTCGAAAATCGCGCAACCGCAGGGGCCGTACCATGGCGATCTCGCGGATGTGCTTCGGCATTCTCACCTCTCCTCTCGCGCTCCTTACTAAATCTACGGTGTAGAATATAATCTACAGTGTAGAATAAGTCAAGGGTTTCGGGTCGATTTTTCGGGAGGTGAGAAGTTGATGCGCAGGGCTGGCAGGCCGAGGTCCGGGGAGGAGCCGCTAACGCGCGAGCGGATTCTCGAGGCGGCGCTCTCGCTGGTGGATGCGGAGGGGATGGAGGCCTTGAGCATGCGTCGGCTGGCGAAGGAGCTCGGGGTCGACCCGATGGCGATCTACCATCACGTACCGAACAAACGGGCGCTTCTCTGGGGTTTGATCGGGGAGGTCTTCTCGGGGATGCGGGTGCCCGAGGAGAGAGGCGATCCGGCGGACTGGCGCGAGCGGGTACGGGCGTGGGCGCGCGCCTTCAGGGACGTGGCGCGAACCCACCCGAAGCTGGTACCGCACCTGGCCTCGTACCCCGAGGCCGCGGCCGAAGCCACGCTCGAATCGACGGAGGAGCTCTACGCGGCGTTCGAGGCGGCGGGCATGCAGCCGAGGGAGATCGTGGGAGCGGTCGGCGTGGTCGTCGATTACGTCAACGGGTTCGCGCTGGCCGAGGCCTCCGGAGCCCTGGGCGAGCCGGACGAGCAGAAGGAGATGATAGAGATGCTCGATGCGCGCCCCCCCGGAGAGCTCCCCGCCATGCGCCGGACGTTCGAGGCCCTGGCCGAAGAGGACCTGGGGACGGACTTCGAGTTCGGTCTGGAGGTCGTGCTGGCGGGGCTCGAGGCGGTCACCGAGCGGCGCGGCGAGTAGGTAGGTGCCGGGGCGGCCCGGAACTCGCGCCGTTACGCAGTGCGCTAACCTCGACGACGCTCACCTCTGCGGCCAGCGGAGCTTGGGGATGACGCGCTCGCCGTAGGCCCTTATGAACTCCTCCTGGTTGCGCCCGACGTTGTGGACGTAGACCTCGTCGAAGCCGAGGTCCACGTAGTGCTGGACGTGCTCGAGGTGCTCGTCGAGGTCGGCGGAGGTGAGAACGCGGTTCTCGAAGTTCTCGATCGAGACCAGCTTCGCCATCGCCGCGAAGTCCTCGGGGTTCCTTATGTCGGCCTTGGGGAAGGGCATCCCGCCGTTCGGCCACTCCCTCACCGCCTGCTCCTCGGCCCCCTCCTGAGAGTCGGCCCAGGAGACGTGGAGCTGGATCATGCGCGGCATCACGCTCGGGTCCTTGTCCTCCTCGCGCGCCCCCTCCTCGAACCTCTGCATAAGCATCTTTATCTTCTCGTCCGCCGCGCCGACGGTGATGATCCCGTCGCACATGCGCCCGGTCCGCTTGCTCTGGATCGGCCCCGCGGTAGCGACGTAGATCGGCGGCGGCGTCTCGGGCATAGTGTAGAGCCTCGCGCTCTCGAGCTTTATGTGCTCCCCCGAGTACTTGACGACCTTGCCGCTGAAGAGCCTCCTGATGACCTCGATGGATTCCATGAGGATGCGCAGCCGCACCGGGGCCTCCGGCCAGTACTCGCCGACGATGTGCTCGTTCAGCGCCTCGCCCGCTCCGAGGCCGAGCCAGAAACGGCCGGGG
>DATACV010000130.1:0-2447 GCA_036258875.1 Rubrobacteraceae bacterium | reverse complement strand
CGGCGCTGGCTGCGATCGCCTTCCTCGAGGTCTCGAGCCTGTGGCCGCTGTACGCGCTCGCCGGTGTGCTGGGCGTCCTCAACGCGCTCTACTACCCGGCCTCGCTCTCGACCGTACCCGCCGTCCTCGAGGACGAGGAGTTCCTCGGCGCGGGGAACGCTCTGGTCCTGGGTACCCAGCAGGCCAGCGAGATGGCGGGGCCGGTGCTCGCCGCCTCGACCGTGACGGTGTTCGGCCTTGGGGCCGCCTTCGGCGTCAACGCGCTCATGTTCGCGGCTGCGGCGGTCCTGTTCGGCCTGGTAGCGAACAGCATGCGAGCGGCGACACGGAAGCCTGGTGGAGGGGAGACGTCACCCTCGGAGCCGGAAGGGCAGCCAGGTACCTCAGGGGGCCCGGTCATGGCGATAGTGGAGGGCATGCGGTACGTGTGGCGCGACCCGCTGCTTCGCACGATGCTGTTCGCCCTCGCGGTGCTCAGCTTCTCCACGAGCGGGCCGTTGCGCGTCGGCGGTGCCATGCTGGCGGAGACGCGCCTCGGCGGCGCGGGGGCCTTCGGGATACTCCTCTCGGCGTTCGGCGCAGGGTCCCTGATCGGGCTCTTCGCGGCGGGCTCGCTCGTCAGGCGGGGTCGCAGGGGGCTGGACCTCATAGTGGGAACGGCCGCGCTCGGTTTGGGTCTGGGGGGTCTCGGCTTCGTCTCGAGCTTGCTCCCGGCGGTCGCGATCGTCGTGGGGATGGGCGTCGGCGCCGGTTACCTGGGCGTGGTGCTCATGGCTTGGCTGCAGGAGCGGACGAAGCCCGCAATGCACGGTCGCGTGATGAGCCTGATGATGTTCGCCGCGGTCGCCGTCGACCCGCTCTCGTACGCGCTGATGGGCGCGCTGAGCGAGCTTGACCTGAGGATAATGTTCGCCTCGGCGGGCTCCCTTCTCACGCTAACCGCCCTGCTGGGCGCAGCCAGCCGCACGGTACGGAACTTCCGGTGAGGCCAGGCCTCTATCTGCTGGCGCTGCCCACGCCTCGAGTCCAAGGCGAGCGCGTCATCCCCTAGGTCGGCGGGCGGGGCTGATGCCGTTCACGGGGACCTCCGGCCTCTTTGTTACGGGGTCTTCAAGCCGTGTCCGGGCTCCACACGCCTCGCATCACCAGCTCCTTTGCGGCCTCGCTGGGGACGGCTTCGGCGAAGAAGTGGCCCCCAGGGCCAGATCGCAGCCCATCTCCCGTACCCGGGCCAGCTGCTCGGCATTCCCCACGCCCTCCGCGACCACCCGCAGCCCGAGGACGTGGCCGAGACCTATCGTTCCCGAGACGATCGCCTCGTCTTCGGGGTTTTGCCCGAGCCCTTCTATGAACGAGCGGTCGATCTTCAGGTAGTCGACGGGCAGGCGTTTCAGGTAGTGGAGGCAGGAGTATCCCGTCCCGAAGTCGTCGATGGCGAAGCGGACGCCCAGGTCTCTCATCTTCTTGATCTTGCCGATGGAGAACTCCGCGTCGTCCATCACGACCCTCTCGGTGATCTCGAGTTGCAGGACATGAGGGTCCAACCCGGTCTCCCGCAAGACCTGCGTCACGAGCTCCGGCTGGTTGAAGAACTGCTTCGTGGAGAAGTTCACGCTGACGGGCGGCAGAGCCTCACTCCCGAGCTGTCCTTGCCACTCGCGCACCTGTCGGCAGGTCTCCTCCAGCACCCATTGCCCGATGGGCAGGATCGCGTCGGTCTGTTCGGCTATGGGGATAAACTCCGAGGGGGTTATCGAACCGCGCTCCGGATGCTCCCAGCGCGCCAGGGCCTCCAGGCCCTCGATCGCGTCGGTTTCGAGGTCGATTATGGGCTGGTAGTAGACCTCCAGCTCCTCGCGCTCGACGGCTCGCCGCAGGTCGCTCTCGAGGTTCATGCGGTCCAGGGCGCGGGTGTTCATGCTGAGCGCGAACACCTCGTACCGGGACCTGCCCCGGCTCTTGGCCGCGTACATCGCCAGATCCGCGTTGCGCAGCAGGTCGTCCGGTTTGCCCTTGCCGGGGACGCCGAAGTCGATGCCGATGCTGGCGCTGACGAAGACCTCTCTGTGGTTCAAGACGAACGGCGCGCGCATCCCCTCCACGAACCGGTCCGCGATGGCGGTCGCCTCGCTCGCGGTGCCGATGTTCTCGAGGAGGACGGTGAACTCGTCTCCGTAGAAGCGGGCGACAGTGTCCTCCGGGCGCACGCAAGAACCTATCCTTTCGGCAACGAGCTTGAGCAACTTGTTGCCGGCGGCGTGCCCCATGCTGTCGTTTACGACTTTGAAATCGTCCAGGTCGACGAACAGGATGGCCACTGACTTGCTGTCGCGGCTGGCGCGGAGCAGGGCGTGTTGCAGGAGCTCGAGGAACAACGGCCGGTTCGGCAGGCCCGTCAGGGAATCGTGAAACGCCCGGTGCCTCAGGCGCTCTTCGAGCGATTTGCG
>DATACV010000129.1:0-2638 GCA_036258875.1 Rubrobacteraceae bacterium | reverse complement strand
TCGACCTGCCCAGTGCCGGGGCTTACGACGCGCTGGTCGCCTCCGTTCTGGAAGGCTTCTACGCCCGCGTCGCCGGCGAGGTGGCCGCTGCTCACCCAGGCGGGAAGCTACTGGAGGTCGGGAGTGGCCCGGGCCGGCTCGCCGTGCGGCTGGCGCGGGAGGCTCCCGGCGTAACGCTGACCGGTGTCGACATCTCAGACGCGATGCTCGAGCGTGCCGCCCACCGCGCGGCCGGAGCCGGTCTCTCGGAGAGGGCGCGCTTCGAGGTTGGCGACGTCGCGGCGCTGCCGCTCTCCGACGAGGAGTTCAGCGCGGTGGTGAGCACGCTCTCCCTGCACCACTGGTCGGACCCGGCCAGCGGGCTGGCCGAGATCCACAGGGTCCTCGAGCCTGGCGGGGAGGCACGGATCTACGATCTCGCCCACTGGCTGTGGCGACCTGCGCGGGGCGGGGACCGGCTCGCCCAGCTGGCGGCTGCGAGCCCGTTCGGCCAGGGGGAAGTGAAGGTAGTCCGCTGGCCTGGTTTCGTGCCGGCGTTCGTCATGCTGCGACTGCGGCGCCAACCTCTGCCTTAGGAAGCGATAGGATCTGGAACGCGCTAAGGAGGACGTAACCACCATGACCAGCGACGACCCCACGGCTGCGACAGCGACCGATCACCAGCATGTCCCCGTGCGACGCGGCACGTTCGAGCTCCGAGGCGTGCATTGCCTGGGCTGCGCCGGTGCCGTCGAGCGGGTTCTACGAGAGCAGCCAGACGTCAGAGAGGTCCGGCTGGACTGGAAGAACGACGTCGTCCACGTCGGCTACGACCCCGCGAGGATCGGCCCGGAAGAGATCGAGCAGGTCATCACGCACACCGGCTGCGACTGCAAGCCGACCGAGGCCGACGAGGAGCACCACCACCACGAGGCCATGGCGCCCCCGGAGCGGCGGATGCGGCACCTCGAGCACGGCGTAGACATGCAGCCCATCTCGATGGGAACCAAGCACGACCGGATGCAGTACGAGAGGCCCGCTACCCCCGCGGACCACGGCGATCACGCGGACCACGATATGGCCGACCCCGGCATGGCGGCGACGATGGAGCGCGACATGCGCAACAAGTTCTTCGTCGCCTTGCTGCTCACCATCCCCACGGTGCTCTACTCGCCGCTTGGGATGAACCTGTTCGGCCTGCGGCCGCCAACCTTCGGGGTGGGCGAGAACGCGATTATGCTCTTGCTCTCCACGCCGGTCGTGTTCTATAGCGGTTGGATCTTCATCTCCGGCGCCTACCACTCGTTGCGGCGGCGCGCCCTCAACATGAGCGTGCTCATCGCCACGGGCGTGCTCGCGGCGTACCTCTTCAGCGTCCTGATCACCTTCCTCGGCGGCGAGACGTTCTACGAGGCGGCCGCCATGCTCGTCACCTTCGTCCTCTTCGGCCACTGGATGGAGATGCGCTCGCGGCGCGGCACCAACGACGCCCTGCGGGCCCTCTTCGACCTCGTGCCGCCGCAGGCGACAGTGATCAGAGACGGTGAGGAACTCTCTATCCCGAGCAGCGAGGTCGAGCTCGGCGACACGGTCGTCTTGCGACCGGGCGACAAGGTGCCGGTGGACGGCGAGGTCACCGAGGGCGAGACGAGCATAGACGAGGCGCTGGTGACGGGCGAGAGCGTGCCCGTCACGAAGCGTCCCGGGGACGCGGTGATCGCCGGCTCGATCAACCGCAGCGGCAGCGTCCGCTTCAGGGCGACCGCCGTCGGTTCGGACACCACGCTCGCCCAGATCGTGGAGTTGGTACAGCGGGCGCAGAGCTCCAAGGCGCCCGGCCAGAGGCTCGCCGACCGCGCCGCGCAGTACCTGGTGATCCTGGCCGTAGGATCAGGCATCATCACCTTCCTCGCCTGGTACTTCTTCGGTGGCGCGGCCCTCATCACGGCGATGACGTTCGCGATCTCGGCGGTCGTCATCGCCTGTCCGGATGCTCTGGGACTCGCGACCCCAACGGCCGTGGCCGTTGGTACGGGCATCGGGGCGAGGCACAACATCCTGATCAAGGACGCAGCCACCCTCGAGAACGTCTCGCGTGTGGATGTCGTCGTCCTCGACAAGACCGGAACCCTCACCGAAGGCGAGCCTTCGCTCACCGACGTCTTCGCCCTGAACAGCAGGAGTGAGGACGATATCTTGCGCCTCGTTGCCCCAGCCGAGGAGAGCTCCGAGCACCCGCTCGCCGAAGCGATAGTAACGGGCGCCCGCGAGCGGGGCATCGAACCCAAAGATGCTTCGCGCTTCGAGGCCGTCGCCGGCCACGGGATCCGGGCCGAGGTGGACGGGCACGAAGTGCTGGTGGGCAACCGCAGGCTGATGGACGAGAGCGGGGTGGACGTCTCCGGGCTGGAAGAGAGGGCTGCCACGCTCGCGGGTGGAGGAAAGAC
The DNA here is from genome assembly GCA_036258875.1 of Rubrobacteraceae bacterium. Lineage (GTDB taxonomy): Bacteria > Actinomycetota > Rubrobacteria > Rubrobacterales > Rubrobacteraceae > JALYGY01. The sequence continues at coordinate 212 of DATACV010000129.1, read as the reverse complement.
GCCGATGTTCGTCGCGGTGGACGGGGAGCCTGGAGGGCTCGTCGCCGTTGCGGACAAGATCAAGCCGAGCGCGCGCGAGACGCTCGAGCGCCTGAAGCAGATGGGCATAGAGGCGGCCATGATCACGGGCGACAACCGGAGGACCGCCGAGGCCGTGGCGCGAGAGCTCGGCATAGAGCGCGTCTTCGCCGAGGTGCTCCCCGCCGACAAGG
>DATACV010000128.1:0-3445 GCA_036258875.1 Rubrobacteraceae bacterium | reverse complement strand
GATTGCTGGGCATGGGGCTTCCTCAACAACCGCGCGGTTGGTGTCAGGTTGGTGTCAAATAACGACAAACGCGAACCCCGGCCCCTTTCCACCTTTGTGTCTTGCCTGCAAATCGCCAAATTTTTGGAGTGGAGCCGAGGGGAGTCGAACCCCTGACCTCCGCCGTGCAAAGGCGGCGCTCTCCCGACTGAGCTACGGCCCCGTACAGGTCCAGAAAGGGAGTCTACCGCGTTTGCGCGACGAGGACTAACGAGGGGGTGCAGGCCCCGCCGGTTATGGGTAGGGGGTTACGGGTTGCGGCGCAGGCCGACGAAGCCCGCGACGATGCCGGACCCGAGCAACAGGGCTCCGGCTAGCGGCGCGATCAGGGCCGGACCGCCCGTACTCGGCAACTCGGCCACGTCGTCGTCATCGTCGTCAGCGCCGGGGGTTGCGGTGCTGGCAGCGGTCGCGGTGCTGGTCGCCGCACTCTAGTCGTCGTCATCGTCGTCCTGGGCCAGGGCCGCGGGCGCGAAGAGAGCCAGCGCGAGCAGGACCATCATCACCAGGATCGGTACTCTCGTCTTCATGGGACACCTCCTGTCTCCCGATCTCGGCTTGAGAGGCCTGCACCTCCTCTCTTGTCGCCCAGGCTACGCGAGGCGCGTTACGCCACGGTTAGTATGAGGTTAGATTTCCCTCACGTCGAACGATAACCACGGTACAATGACAGGCGCTGAAAGGTTGCCGAACGAGAGGTGGAGAGAGATGGCCCTCTACGAGTACAAGTGCGCCGAGTGCGAGGAGCGCTTCGACCTCATGCGCCCCATGAGCGCCGCCGACGACGTCGCGGCGTGTCCCGAGTGCGGCTCCGAGGACTCCAGGCGTGTGATCTCCAACTTCGCCTCCATAACCCCGGGGGCCTCTTTCGCGACCAACCCCGTGATGGACGCGCGCATGGCGAGCGGCGGGGGCGGCGGCTGCTGCGGCGGGGGCTGCGGCTGCGGCTAGCGGCCAGCTTGACCGAAAACCAAGAGGAGACGCCGGAAGGTCTGCCTGATCTCGCCCTCAGGGGCATAGAGGAGTTCAACAGGGGCGAGTTCTACGAGTGCCACGAGTACCTCGAGGAGGCCTGGATGCAGGAGCCTCGCCGGGTCCGCTTCCTCTACCAGGGCATCCTCCAGGTCGGCGTCGGCTTCTACCACCTCCAGAACGGCAACTGGCGCGGCGCCACGGGCGTGTTGCGAAACGGGCTCGAACGCCTGCGGGAGTTCGAGCCCGAGACGCTGGGCATCGACGTGAGGCGCCTCGTCCGGGAGAGCGAGGCGTGCCTGGAAGAGCTCGAAGAGCTCGGGCGGGAGCGCGTGCGCGACTTCGACGCCTCGAAGCTACCGAAGGTGGAGTGGGTGGAGGGATGATCGAACGCACCAACGCCCCTGGGCTGAGCACTCCCCCGGGATACTCGCACGTCGTGACCGCGTCGGGGAGCCGACTCGTCACGACTGCCGGGGCGGTCCCGGTGGATGCCGAAGGGAACCTCGTCGGGCCCGGCGACCACCTCGCGCAGGCGAGGCAGACGCTCGAGAACCTGTCGCTGGCCCTCGAAGCGGCAGGCGCGACGGCGCGCGACGTCGTCAAGATAACCGTCTACGTGGTGGCCGAGGATCGGGCGGCTCTGGCGACCGTCTGGCGTGCTGTGCAGGAGACCGAGCTGGTCGACGCTGCGAGCACCCTGCTTGGCGTCTCGCTGCTAGGCTACGAGGGCCAGCTCGTCGAGATCGAAGCCATCGCCGTCCTGGACTAGCCCCCGCCTGGGGAGCCTCGCGGAGCGCGAAGACGCTCGCGTGTCCGAGACCAAAGACCTACTCGCGTACTCTACGTTCGTCCGTTGTCCCGGCCCTCGTCCACGGCTTTACTGGGCCTAAGGACCAGACAAGCAAAGGAGGCGGAGGCCACGAGGGAGCTGAGGGTGGCACAAACGGTAAGAACCAGAGCAGCGAACGAAGAAGAGGAGCGAGCACGATGCACGTACAGATCGTCACCTTCAACCTGAAGGGCATAAGCGAGGAGGAGTACCAGAAGCTCGCGGAGGCGGTGGCACCCGCCTTCGCCGAGATGCCGGGGCTGATCTCCAAGCACTGGCTGGCCGACGCGGAGACTAACACCTACGGCGGGTCCTACGTCTGGCGCGACCGCGAGGCCATGGAGGCCTACGCCGGGTCGGCTATCTTCGCCACCATGGCGGCCAACCCCAACCTCGAGAACGTCACGTCCAGGGACTTCGCCATCCTCGAGGCCCCGACGCGCGTTACCGGCGCCCTGGCCGCCGCGTAGCGTGGGCTGGATCAGAGACGGCGCTCAGCGTTCGCCAGATGCTGAGGCCCGGCGAGGCCCTCCCCGCGGGGAGGGCCTCGCCTATCCAGGTGGCGTGGATGAGATCGAGGGCAGTGGCTGCGAGTGAACCCTGGCTCGCGCTCTCCAGGCTACTTTCGTGCCTCGCCTGCACCGCCCCCGGGCCGGCGGGCTAGCCGCGCTCGCAATGCTCGCACTTGCCGCGTCTGCGGTAATAGTAGGCGAGCGTAGCCGCGCCAAGCGCGGCCCCCCACAGCGGCCACAGCAACTCGGGGGCGAGCGCGGCCCAGTTCTCCGCGCCGAGGACCCCCCCGCCGAGGATCGCGTCGAGCCCGCCGGTCAGCGTCAGGCGGATGAACATCAGCCCGGCGCTGGTCACCAGGACGGAGACCAGCGAGGCGGGGACGACCGCGAGAGGAATGGGAACCCGTTTGCCGGACAGGAAAGGGATCCAACGCGGGAAGACCTCGCCCCAGCGCTGAACGAGCCCGAGCGTGAGGATGGCGCCGCCCAACGCGAGCGTCGCAAGCGCGGCCCCGGCCCGCCACAGGCCGACCTCCTGGCCCTCGCGCAAGAACTCCTCGGAGATACCGAGCGGGAAACCCAGGGCCCACGCCCAGCGCGTCGCGGCATATATCACGGGGATGATCACCGCTACGCAGGTAGCCCATCTCCCCCACCGCGCCGCCGTCTCCGGCATCGTCCACGCGGCACGAACGTCGGTCCGGCCGCAGTAGCCGCACGCGCCCCTGGTGCGGCGCCCGTAGGCCACGGCGGTCGCGGCCCACAAGAGCCCGCCTGCTATGCACAGGAACTGGTTCGCCACCGGCCAGGGGTAGACGTCGAGGATGCTAACCCCCGGCGGCCACCCGAAGGGGGCGCCGATCAGGACGATGGGCGTGTAGGCCACCGCCACGAGCACGCGGTAGTCGGGGATCAGGGGGGTTAGCGTCGCGGCGCTGGCCCAGGCGAAGCCGAGCAGCATCGCGCGAAGGACCCCGCCACCCCGCGCCCTTGCCAGCGCCACCGCCGCGACCGCGCCCGCGAGCCCCAGCGTGGCGATCACCGGGGTCCCGGTTCCGGCCCGCCAGCCTCCCAGCAGCGAGAGCGCGGC
>DATACV010000127.1:0-2046 GCA_036258875.1 Rubrobacteraceae bacterium | reverse complement strand
CAGCGGCGTGAAGATAAAGGTGGCTGGCGCCGACGCCGGCGAGCAGGAGGAGACCGAGGGCGAGGGAGGCTCCTACGGCGGCGAGGACGCCCCCGCGGGCGAGGCCGACGGCGGAGACACCCTCGAAGCGGAGGCCCTCCTGGTGGCCGTCGGGCGCAAGACCGTGACCGAGGACCTCAACCTCGACGTTACCAGCGTGGAGGTGAGCGACCGGGGCATCATCCAGGTGGACGAGTACGGGCGGACCGCCGAGGACGGCGTGTACGCGGCTGGGGACGTGATCGGGGGCTACTGGCTCGCGCACGCCGCCGGGCACGAGGGCATCATCGCCGTCGAGCACATGGCTGGCGAGAACCCGCTGCCCATGAACCAGGACCTCGTCCCGCGCGTCACCTTCTGCAGGCCCGAGGTCGCCTCCTTCGGGCTCAGCAGGGCCCAGGCCGAGGAGCAGGGCTACGAGGTCAAGGAGTCCAAGTTCCCCTTCAGGGCCATCGGCAAGGCCCTCATCGAGGGCGAGCCCAACGGCTTCTTCAAGATCGTGGCCGACGCCGAGACCGATCTGATCCTCGGGATGCACGCCATAGGGCCGCACGTCACGGACCTGATCACCGAGGGCGTCTTCGCCAAGCTCGTCGAGGGTACCCCGGAGGAGCTCGGGATGACCATCCACCCGCACCCCTCCCTCTCGGAGATCGTCGGCGAGTCCGCCATGGCCGTGGAGGGGCACGCGATTCATTTCTAGCTGTCAGCGATCAGCTTTCAGCCGTCAGCAGGGGGCCGTCTACTCGCGGCCCCTTTGCGATAGGGGACACGGCGCGGACGCCCTTCTGGTGCGATACCATAGGGCGCAAAGTGCGAGGGAGATAGGAGAGCCGTGGCTCGCAGACAGATCAACGTCAAGATCCTCGACGACGGCACGAAGACGTTCGAGGTCCGTCACCGCTGGGAAGACAGGCCCGTCGCCCCGCCGCCTGACGGCACGCCTACGGAGTACCTGCCTTTCAGGCAACAGAGGGGCCTGCACGGGCGCCCGGAGTGGCTGAAGGCCAGGGCTCCGGTCGGGGAGGGCTACTCGGAGATCAAAGAGACCATGCGCGGCCTGAACCTGCACACCGTCTGTGAGGAGGCCCGCTGCCCGAACATCGGCGAGTGCTGGAACAACCGCACAGCTACCTTCATGATCCTCGGCAACGTCTGCACTCGCTCGTGTGGCTTCTGCGCGGTCTTGACCGGCAAGCCGACGGAGCTGGACCTCGACGAGCCGCGGCGCGTCGCCGACGCCGCCAGGCAGATGGGCCTCAGGCACGCCGTCATAACGAGCGTCAACCGCGACGAGCTCGGCGACGGCGGCGCCTCCGTCTTCGCCGCCACCATCCGCGAGATCCGGGAGCAGGTCCCCGGGTGCGCCGTCGAGGTCCTCACCCCGGACTTCAAGGGCGATCGGGACGCGATCCGGACCGTCATAGACGCCAGGCCTGACACCTTCAACCACAACATCGAGACGGTCCCGCGCCTCTACCCGGCGGTCAGGCCGCAGGCCAAGTACCGCCGCTCCCTCGAGGTCTTGCGCTACGCCAAAGAGCTCAACCCCGAGGGGCTGACCAAGAGCGGGTTCATGGTGGGGCTGGGCGAGGTCGAAGAGGAGATACGGCGCACCATGCTCGACCTTAGAGCTCACGAGGTGGACATCCTGACCATCGGGCAGTACCTCCGCCCCTCCGAGAACCACCTGCCGATGAGCCGCTACTACACGCCGAAGGAGTTCGCCACCTTCCGCAAGCTCGGCTTCGAGATGGGCTTCAGGCACGTCGAGAGCGGGCCGCTGGTCCGCAGCTCCTACCACGCCCACGAGCAGACCGAGGACGCCCGGAGCTCCGCTACGGCCGCCAGCGGCGCCCTGGGCGCGAGCGTCTAAGCAAGCCGCGCCGTGGAGCTCGAGAAGCAAACCCCCGCTTCGCTCATCGAGGTCCGGCGCCTGCCCGGCGTCGTTCCCTACGCCGAGGCCTGGGACCTGCAAAAGGAGCTGGTGAAGCTTCGCAAGGAGGA
>DATACV010000126.1:0-1652 GCA_036258875.1 Rubrobacteraceae bacterium | reverse complement strand
GGGGCGGGGACGCGACCTTCCACGGCCCCGGCCAGCTCGTCGGCTACCCCATCCTGCGCCTGCGCGACCGCGACACCCACGGTTACCTGCGGCGGCTCGAGGGGGTGGTCATCGGCGCCCTCGGAGACTACGGGCTAGAGGGGTGGCACCATCCCGAGTACACCGGCGTGTGGGTGGGGGAGAGGAAGATCTCGGCCATCGGCGTCAAGTTCTCGTCGGGTTGGATCACCTCTCACGGCTTCGCCCTGAACGTCTCGACCGACCTCTCCTGGTTCGACCTTATAACCCCCTGCGGCATCCGCGAGTACGGCGTCACCAGCCTCCAACGCGAACTCGGCCGCGAGGTGCCGATGGAGGATGTGGAGCAAAAGGTCGTCGAACGCTTCCGCGATACGTTCGGATAGCTCGTCCACCCGCCGACGAGGAGCCGGCTAGAGCCTCGTTGGTGGCCCCTTCTGGTCCGAGTTCGAGCCTGGCTCTTCGCAGCATCGCGCGTGTAGCCGAGTCCGATGGGGCATTTGTCCTAGCCGCAATTACCGGAGTGGGTTGATTCAGAAGCCCGATGCCGGAGTCCTACCCCTGTTGGATGATCTTGGTGCACCAATGCAGAGGCTTGCGGCAATTACCGATGCCTGCGGAGGGTAAAGCCATAAATAGCGACTCGACGATACTCGAAGTAGCACACATCCCATGAGCGTCGTAGAAGCTCGCGCTATACGGAACCACACGCTCGACGGGGAGAGGGAGCGGTTGCTCGCGATGGTAGACATCCTGGCGTCGGCGCCGCGGGAGGAGGTGTGGGCGCTCGCGCGAAGCGCCGCCTTCACCCGGCTCGACACGCGTGACGCTGTCGCGGTGTCGCCCGAGGAACACGAAGAGAGGCTGCTCCTCCTGCTGGAGGGGCGGGCGCGGGTCTGCGAGAAAGGGCCCGCGGGGCAAGAGCTGACGGTCTCGCTGGTCGAAAGCGGGACGCTGGTCGGGACGACGGGCTTCGCCCTCTGCCGTCCGCCGGGCCTGCGCGTAGAGGCCCTGGAGCCGGCGATCGTCTGCGGCGTGAGGCGGCAAGATTTCGAGGAGCTCGTCGGCAGATACCCTGCGCTGGGTGTGCGGGTCGCGCGCCTGTTGGGCGAGCGCCTTATAGAGACCGAAGGGCGGCTCGCCGACCTCGCCCTCAAGGAGGTCCCGGGCCGGCTGGCGAGCCAGATCCTGCGGCTCGTAGAGGGCGAGGGGCTGGTGACCCCTGAGGGCTACAAGATACCGACCCGCTACACCCACCAGCACCTGGCCACCATGATCGGGGCCAACCGGGAGGCCGTTACCCGAGCCTTCGGTAGGTTGCGCGCGGAGGGGGGCGTGGAGCTCAGGAACCGCAGGATCTTTGTCAAGAACCTGGAGACCCTGAAGCGTAGCGCCCGGGGGTAGGCGTCTTCGCATCTCGCGGGCACCCTCGCGTTACCCGGCACAGATACGTCCTCCTGCGTCGTGCCCTTCGGGGCGCCACGGCTGGCAGAGGCTTCGAGCCTGCGTAGAAGATTTACCTCGGTACCGCCACGCCTTCGGAGTCGAAGTAGTCCTTTATCTTCTTGAGCCCCAGCCGCATCCTCCCCTTCACCGTCCCCAGAGGCACCCCCAAGAGCTCGGAGATCTCCACG
>DATACV010000125.1:0-7246 GCA_036258875.1 Rubrobacteraceae bacterium | reverse complement strand
CGATGCCTCCAACGTGAGACGAAACCCGGTCGTGTGCCAGCGAGAGCGCATCCGTCGCGCGGTCTTCCCTCTACCCTTTTCCTGATACCTGATCGCTGACAGCTGACTGCCAAGAGCCTTCTACAACTCGTATTGTTTCTGCTGGCGCGGGCGGTCGCCCTCGTAGAGGCGTTGCAGCAGGCCTCCGGCGACGGGCGAGAGGAAGAGGCCCGTGAGGCCGGCGGGCAGGAGGTCGCGGGCGATGGTCCAGGCGACGAGCAGCGGGGTGCTGGTCGGGAAGTTGGAGGCGCGTATGAGGCGCAAAGGGTCGAGGACGCCGCCGGTTGGCAGGATGCCGTTGGCGTAGGCGCCCAGGGTGAGGAGGCCGGAGATCACGCCCATCAGCAACGCGAGAGCGAGGCTGAGGGTGAGCCGGGACGCTGACGGGTTCGCCTCGCCGGAGCCGCGGCGCAGGAGCAGGAGGCCGCCGAAGACGGGTGCGGCCACGAGGCCGGAGATCAGGCCGACCCCTATGTAGACGAGGGATATCAGGGTCAGGTTGCCCTCGCTGGTCCCCCCGCCCTGCAGGATCAGGAGCGCGAAGGGCTCGGGGAAGAGCGACTTGACGAACATGAAGCCGACGCCGTAGACGGCGCCCACGCCGAGGAGGCGAAGCAGGATCACGCTCTCCCCCTCACGGCCCTCTCGACGAGCCTCCCGAAGGCGGGGCCGAGCAGGGTGCCGCCGGCCACCGCGTAGAGGAAGACCGAGAGCGCGACGAAGAAGCTCCCGACGAAGACGCGCGGGCTCATGAGCACCGACGGGTCCACGCTGTTACCTAGCGAGAACTCCGAGAGGGTGAAGGCTGTGAGGGCCCAGATCAGGAACGCCGCGAACGCCCCGCCCACGAGCCCCTGCAAGAACCCCGTCCCGATCCCCGAAAGGAGCGTCGCGCCGTCCGCCCGCCGCGCGGCGCGGCGGCCCGCGACGAGGGTCCCCACGCTCCCGCTGAGGGCCGCGACAAGGAGCGCCGCGACGAGGAAGCCGCTGAGGTGGCGCGTCATCACGAGCGCCGGGGCGAGCGCGAGGAGCACCCCCCACGCGGAGCCCAGAAGGAGGAGCCTGTTGCGGGCTGCTGCCGTCATGGAGCTCAGGTTATCGCGGAGAGCCCGGAGCGTCAGCAAGAGGTTTCACGATAGGCTACTCGGCCGCCGCCGTCCCGGCGCCATCGGCGCTCTCGTCGATCCAGACCGTCTTTATGTTGGTGAACTCGCGGATACCGTAGTGGGAGAGCTCGCGCCCGTAGCCCGAGTTCTTCGCGCCGCCGAAGGGGATCTCTGGGGTAGACTCGGTCATCCGGTTCACGTAGACCATGCCCGCCTCTATCTCGTTTATGAAGCGCTCCCGCTCCTCCGGGTCGTTGGTCCAGGCGCTCGAGCCGAGGCCGAAGGACGTGTCGTTGGCGAGCCGGATCGCGTCGTCTATGTCCCTGGCCCTGAAGAACGAGGCGACGGGGCCGAAGATCTCCTCGACGTAGGCCGGCGAGTCCTCGGGGATGTCCGTGATGACGGTCGGCGGGTAGAAGTTGCCGGGGCCCTCCATCGGCTTCCCGCCGGTGAGGACGCGCGCGCCGGCCTCGACGCTCTTCCTGACCTGGGAGTCTACGTCCTCGAGGATCTGGGTCGTGGCGAGCGGGCCCATGTCGGTCCCCTCGTCCATGGGGTCGCCGACCTTGAGCGAGGACATCCTCTCCACGAAGCGGCGCTCGAACTCGTCGGCTATCTCCTGGTGGACGATGATCCTCTTGGCGTTGATGCACGACTGCCCGTTGTTGAGCGTGCGCGAGGTGACGGCGGTCGAGACCGCCTTCTCGAGGTCCGCGCTCGGCATCACGATGAACGGGTCGCTCCCGCCGAGCTCGAGCACGCTCGGCTTGATCTGCTCCCCCGCTTCGGCGCCGACGCTGCGGCCCGCGCCCTCGCTCCCCGTGAGCGTCACGGCCCGCACCCGCGGGTCGTCTATCACGGCCTGCACCTGCCCCGAGCCGATAAGGAGCGTCTGGAACGCCCCCTCGGGGAAGCCGGCGCGGTGGATGATGTCCTCTATGGCCAGGGCGCACTGCGGCACGTTCGAGGCGTGCTTCAAGAGGCCAACGTTGCCGGCCATGAGCGCCGGCGCGGCGAAGCGGAAGACCTGCCAGAACGGGAAGTTCCACGGCATGACCGCGAGCACGGGCCCTATGGGCTCGTAGCGGACGAAGGCGCGGGCGCCCTCGAGCTCCGCCTCCTCGTCTGCGAGGAACCTCTCCGCGTTCTCCGCGTAGTAGCGGCAGCCGCGGGCGCACTTCTTGGCCTCGGCGGTCGCGGCGGCGAGCGTCTTGCCCATCTCGCTCGTCATCAGGCCGCCGAAGTGCTCGGCCTCGTCATCCAGGATCTCCGCCGCCCGCAGCATCATCTCGGCCCTCTCGGAGAGCGGGGTCTTCCTGTACTCGCGGAAGGTGTCGAAGGCGCGTTGGATCTTCTCTTCTATCTCACCTTCGGTAAGCTCCTGGAAGGTCTTGATCTCCTCGCCCGTAGCCGGGTTGACGGTGGATATCGCCACGGTGTCCTCCTTACAAGCCTCTGTCGCCCCCGTTGAGTTAAATATACACTCTTCTTGTACCCCCGCGTCCGGTTACAATCGCGGGGCATGGACCGGAGCGAACACACGCCGAACGTGAGGCTGGACCACTGCGTGATCCACGTCTCCGACTGGGAGAGATCCAACGCCTTCTACCGCGACGTCCTCGGCGCCGAACTTGTTCCGCGAGGGACCGGCTGGTCCTACCGCTTCGGAGACCAGCAACTGAACCTGCACGGACCCGGCGTCGAAGCCACGCCCGTGGCGGAGCTTCCCGTGCAACCGGGCAACAGCGACCTGTGCTTCGAGTGGCCCGGTCCTATCGACGAGGCAATAGAGCACCTAGAACGGAAAGGCGTCGAGGTCGAGATGGGTCCCGTCGAGCGCTCCGGCGCCAGAGGTGTCGGCACGAGCGTCTACTTCCGCGACCCGGACGGGTCCTTACTCGAGCTCATCTCGTACTCCGAGGCATAGCTCGTAGGCGAACGCGACTTGCCCTTGAGGGTTCGACCAGTTGAAGTGTGGGTCGCGCTCGAAGGTCGTGTTGATCCTAAATCGGGCGGCTTTGCGCCTTAACTGGCTACCTCGTAACGGTCTCCGTAACGTTTGGGAGACGTTGGCGGCGTAGTATGAGGCGCGAATCCAGGATGCGGAGGTATGGTAGCGACCGTTGACAACCGAGGGCCGGACCAGATGCGCGGGGTGGCAGGTAGGATGAGCCCCCGCGCCGCTGCCTGGCTCGCGTGGTCATTGTGGGCGCTCTCCTTGGCGCTGACGGCGCTGAGCCTCTTTCTCCTGGTCCTTAACCTCTCACGACCCAACACTCACATATTCGATTGGTGGCTCGGCAACGCCATGGTCGTGATCGACGCGACGGTGGGCGCCATCTTGGCCTCCCGCCGACCCGAGAACCCAGTGGGCTGGCTCCTGTGCCTCTCCGGTGTCGCCGTCAGCACGAGCAGTTTTACCTCCCAGTACGCCATCTACGCCTTGTTAGCCCGACCCGGCTCGCTTCCGGCAGGTGAGGCGCTGGCATGGATCGCTTCCTGGATGCTGCCTATCATGATCGGCCTCCAGGTGTCATATCTCCTGCTGTTCCCTACGGGATGGCTGCCGGGCAGGCGCTGGAGGTGGCTGGCGTGGCTGACCGCGGCTTTTGTCTTGCTAGGAGTGATCACCTCCGCGTTTTCTCCCGGAGCTTACCTGGGCTCCCTTGGCCCGATTCGGAACCCGCTCGGGATCGAGGGCCTCACCGAGGCCTACAAAGCGCTCTTGTACGCCGGGTCTCCTCTTCTGTTCGGCGCGGCGGCCCTATCGGTGTTCATGAGGCTGCGCAGGGCCGTAGGTATAGAGCGCCAGCAGATCAAATGGTTCGCTTACGCCGCAGCGATATACGCCGCAGCGATCTTGCTCAACGTCATCAATCTGGCGGTAGAGGCGCCACGCTGGTTCGAGTGGACCACCACGGCGATTTTCACCGCCGCGGGTACGCTCATTCCTGTGGCTATAGGGATCGCGATCCTGCGCTACCGCCTCTACGACATAGACCTCCTCATAAACCGTACCCTCGTCTACGGCTCGCTGACGGCAACGTTGGCCGTGCTCTACCTCGGGGGCGTGGCCATCACCCAGGAGGCATTCCGGACGCTTACCGGCAACTACCAGCAGTCGCAACTCGCCGTGGTAGTCTCTACCCTCGCGATCGCCGCTGTGTTCAGCCCGTTGAGGCGCCGCATCCAATCGTTCATAGACCGGCGCTTTTACCGCAGCAAGTACGACGCCAGAAAGACGCTGGACGCCTTCTCCGCCACGTTGCGAGACGAGACGGACCTGGATGCGCTGAGCGGCGACCTGGTCGGGGTGGTGAAGGACGCCATGCAGCCAGCGCATGTCTCGTTCTGGCTCCGGTGCGACCCGGTCCTGAGGCAAGGCGAAGGGTCAGAGCAACAGGCGAGCTGACTCAGGAAACGACATGCATCGCATCGCCGTCACGCTCGTCTTTCGTCTGGTTTAATCGGCGTTGGCCATGAACGGACCTCGGATAGATCCCGGCGCGGCGAGGCGTATCCTGGAGGAGCGTGCGCGCGAGGCGGGCTTCGACCTCGTTGGCGTGGGGCGCGCGGAACCGCTCGAAGCGGGCGGCGAGCGCCTGCGCGAGTGGCAGAAGGCCGGGATGGCCGCCGACTTGGGCTACATGCAACGGCCAGTGGAGCTCCTCTCGAACCCGAAGAAGTTGCAGAAGAGCGCGAAGAGCGTGGTCTCTCTGGGCGTCTCGTACTATCCCGGGGACCATCCCGAGAACACGCAGGGCGGGGGCAGGGTCGCGCGGTACGCTTGGGGGCGGGACTACCACGAGGTCATAAAGGAGAGGTTGTTCCGGCTGCGCGAGGAACTGGAGGAAGACCTGGGGGTAAGGATCAAAGCGCGCGGCTTCACCGACGCGGTGCCGCTGCTGGAGCGCTCGGCGGCCCAGCACGCGGGCTTAGGGTTCTTCGGGCGGAACTCGTGCCTGATCAACGGCGAGATGGGATCTTACTTCTTCATCGCCGACCTGATCGTGGACCTCGACCTCGAGCCCGACGAGCCGGGCTCGGGCACCTGCGGCCGCTGCACCCGCTGCATGGACCGCTGCCCGACCGGCGCCATAAAAGCCCCCGGCGTCGTGGACGCCCGCCTGTGCATCTCTTACCTCACCATAGAGAACACAGGCGAGATACCCCGTAGCCTGCGACCGCTCGTGGGCGACTGGGCCTTCGGATGCGACGTCTGCCAGGAGGTCTGCCCGTACAACAAGAGGAAAGCCACCCGCAGCCGCTGGCCGGAGTTCTCGGAGGAGAGGGGCGCGGGGCCGTACCTGGAGATAGAGGAGGTCCTGGAGATCCGGAGCGATGCGGAGTTCGAGCGCCGCTTCGCCGGGACGCCGCTGACGCGTCCGGGGAGGGCCGGGCTGTTGCGCAACTGCTGCGTGGCCGCGGGCAACCTGGGGCTCGAGAAGGCGGTTCCGGCCCTGATCAGGGCCCTGCGAGAAGACCCCTCCCCCCTCGTACGATCTCACGCGGCGTGGGCGCTCGGGGAGATCGGAGGCTCCGAGACGGCGCTCCGGGAGGCGGCGGAGAGGGAGTCGGATCCCGCCTGTCTCGAGGAGATAGAGCTGGCGCTCGCGGGTGGGACCGCAGGCACGTCGGTGGGTTAGAATAGGAAGACGATGGCGGAGCAGGTCAACTACTACAGGGTGCTCGGCGTCCCCCGCGAGGCGTCGCAGGAGGAGATCAGGGCGGCCTACCGCAGGCTGGCGAAGGAGCGCCACCCCGACCACCCGAGCGGCAGCGCTGACGAGTTCTCGCTCCTGCAGGAGGCCCACGCCGTCCTCTCGGACCCGAACCGCCGCAGGACGCACGACGAGGCCCTCGACCTCGCCCACGCCGCGGACCAGCTTTCCGGCCTGGACTTCGGCTCCCTGGAGGACGAGCTCGCCGCCCGCCGCCAGGAGCGCGAGTCGAGCGGCCCACCCCTCGGCGAACGCCTGCGCGGACGCTTCTCGAGAAAGGAGAAGCCACCATCGGGGGGCAGGAACCGGGAGGACGTGCGGCGCCGCGGGCGCTACGAGATACGCGACGCCCGCTGGTACGAGCCGCACCACTTCGACCCCGAGCCCGTTACCTGGAGGACGGGCGCGATCAGCTTCGTTACCGCCTTCGTAGCTTTCATCGCGGCCGGCCAGCTGGGACTCTGGGCCCTCGGGGTGGTAGAAGCCGGGCCTCTCGCGTTCCTCCAGGCGCTCGCCCCCTTCCTGCCCATCCTCTATTCCCTCATCGGGCTCGTCGCCGCATACTTCGCCTACAGGGCGGCCGGGTACGCGGGGCTGGGTCTCGTCTTCGTGGCGGTGCTCGTCGTCGGCGGCCAGGGTCAGCCGGAGGGGCTGCTGCAGTTCGGTACTCTGGGCATCATCCTTCTGCTCCTCGCGATCTGGCTGGGCAACAGGCGCGAGCGCGCCGCCCGCTAGTCGCATCTTGCCCTCCCCCTCCGAGATAGAAGCGTTCATTACCCGGCTCGAGGGGCGTGTCGCGTCCGTCGAGAAGGCCGCGAGGGAGGCCTGGTGGCACCTCGCGACCACCGGCACGGAGGAGGCCCAGGCAGAGCTCGTGAGCGCCGGCAAGGAGTACAACGAGCTCTTCGCCGACGCGGACGAGTACGCGAAGGTCCGGGGCTGGTACGAGGAGCGTGGGGCCCTGGAGAGCGGGCTCCTGCGGCGGCAGGTAGAGGTGGTGTACCGGATCTTCGCGAGCCGGCAGGGAGACCGGGAGACCCTCGACCGAATCGAGGAGCTCGAGGCGCAGGCCAACGCCATCTACGGCAACCACCGGGGCGTAGTGGCGGGCGAGGAGGTCGGGGAGAACGAGATCAGGGAGATCCTGCGTTTCTCCGACGACGAGTCCCAACGCCGCGAAGCCTGGGAGGCCTCCAAGACCGTCGGCCGCGAGGTCGAGGGCACGGTGCGCGAGCTCGCGAGGTTGCGCAACCGGCTCGCCCGCGAGGCCGGCTACCCCGACCACTTCCATCGATCCCTGGATCTGCAGGAGATAGACGCTGGCGAGCTCGACCGGATCATGTCCGAGCTCGAGTCCGCCACCGAAGCCCCGTTCAAAGA